>CAIWNO010000090.1 GCA_903914045.1 uncultured bacterium
ATTCCACCGCGCGTCTGACGTTGCTGCGCCACTGGGTGGTTGAACTTCGCGGCGTCAGCGAGAAGCGCGCGCAAGCAGGAACTGAGGCGGAACTCTTAAAGGAGCTCGACGAGCTTGGAAGTTTCCAATTGCACCGTTTGCAATTGTGGACCAGCGTTGAAGCCATGGGCGGCTTGCACATCATTGGCACCGAGCGCCATGAAAGTCGCCGCATTGACAATCAATTGCGCGGCCGTTCTGGTCGTCAAGGCGACCGCGGAAGTAGTCGCTTCTTCCTAAGCCTTGAAGATGATTTAATGAAAATCTTCGCGGGCAAGGCCACGCTTGGACTTCTTTCGCGCCTAGGCATGAAAGAGGGCGATTCCATTGAGGCGCCCATGCTCAACCGCGCCGTTGAAAAAGCGCAGCGCAAAGTGGAGGAGCGAAATTTCCAAGCGCGCAAACAAATTTTGGAATACGACGAGCCCATGGAATATCAACGCCAGAATTTCTACGGCTTGCGCCAACCCATCCTTGAAGGCGTGGATATCCGCGGCGCTTCATGGCGTTTCTTGGAACCCGCCATTCGCGAAGCGGCGGCGCTTTATCTTGGGCCACTGCATGTGCCCAATTGCGTCAGCGAATGGGCGCGCGACAAAATGAATATACAAATTGAGCCATCGCGTTTGCGTGGCAAGGACCGCGACCAAATACACAAGATGCTGGTGGTGGACGCGCTGGAGGAGGCGCAACACAAAATTGAATTGGTGGTGGCGGAAATTATGCCCGAAGGAATAGAGAGCCCTGAGTTTGATATTTCCGGTTTGCAAAAATGGGCGCAAGAGAATTTCGGCGCGGAGATTGCGACGGACTTGATCAACGCGGGCGACCGCTCCGCCGTGCGGCAATTTCTGGAGGCCGCGTCGCACAAACATATTGAAGCCATTGACTTGACTCCGCTTGATTCGCTTTTGGTGGAGGACTACAGCGCAAAGGAATTATGCCTTTGGGCCGAGCGCTATTTGTCGGTGAAGATTGAGCCAAGTGAATTCATTGAAACCGAGGATGATCAAGCGGCCGCGGATCATTTGGTTGGCCGCGCGCTCCAAGCCTACGCCGAGCGTGAGCGAAACTATCCAATTGATTTCGCGATCAAGTACACCACTGCTCGCTTGCAGGCCGACCCGCAAGCGGCGCTTACTTCATTCTGCACTTGGGCCAACACGCGTTATCAAATTGGATGGAATCCACAGTCGTTGCCAAGTTCCAATCCCGTTGAATTGCGTGAGTTGCTATCCAACGCCTCGAGGAATTTCGACCAATCACATTTGGACGCACGCGTTGAACAATGTTTCGCCGCGGGCGCCGACGAGCAGTCCATCAGCACTTGGTTTGGAAATGAATATCAAGTTGTGTTCACCAACCACGATCGCAAATTGTTCAAAAACGATCCGCGCGCAACTGTCGCCGCACGAATCCGCGAAGCCATGCGCGCAGAACTTTCCCAGTTTGAACGGTGGGTCATATTGCAGACCATCGACAACGCTTGGAAAGATCATTTGCGCAGCATGGATCAAATTCGAGACGCCATTGGTTTTCGCGCCTTCAGTCAAAAAGATCCGCGCATTGAGTTCAAGAAAGAATCGTCGCGTCTGTACATTGAGATGCTCGAAGGCGTGCAAAATCGCTTAAGCGAAATTCTGCTCAAAGGCGAACTTGTGCCGCAAGTGCCGCAACAACAAGCCCCTGCGGCGCAGACCGCGGCGCCACAAGAAGCGCAGGTCAACGATACCGCCGCCAATCAAGCGCCAGTTGTTGTCACGCAAGTTGCTTCCAAGCGCGCCGCCAACCCCAATCAAGCCGCGGCCGCTGTGGTGGGACGCAATGAAATGTGCCCGTGCGGAAGCGGTAAAAAATTCAAACATTGCCATGGAGCCAAAGGCGCAGCCGCCCCGCTCGAACAATCTCAACCGTGATCACCTTGCCGAGTTGTTCATGCTTGGTTACGCTTCTTCCTTCGCCTCGTTAGCTCAGTTGGTAGAGCAGCTGACTCTTAATCAGCGGGTCGCAGGTTCGAATCCTGCACGGGGCATTGCACTCTTGCTCCGAAGTTTCGGAGTCACCACCATCGCAGCCACGCGATGAACGGCAAGAGCAATGCGAATAAAAGCAGCGCAATGATCAACGTTGCGCGTCCTTTTTTGGCGCGCTCTTTCCATGGATGCTTGTGCAACCGCGCGCCGCTGACAAAGCAAAAACACTTGGGACAAATATCCGCGCTCGGGTGCATCTCTGCCGCGCAATCGGGGCAATACACCACCGCGTCCTCGGCATTGGGGGCGTTCACCCCGTAGCGGCGCAAATCTTCGGCGCTTGGTCCTTCATCGCGGTACTTGGACATGTAAAAAAGTCTACGATTGAATCCGTTCCTTCGCACACCTTTTTTGGAGACACACATGGCCGCCCTTGAAAGCCACATGATCGCGCTTCATTCGCCGCTGCCGCGCTTTGAGTTGCCCGACACCGCGTCGGGAAAAATCATTCGCAGCCAAGATTTCGCCAACCGTCCGGTGCTTGTCATGTTCATCTGCAATCACTGTCCGTTTGTGGTGCATGTTCGCGGTGAACTTTCGAAGTTGGGCAAGGACTATCAATCCAGCGCGCTGGCCATGGTCGCAATTTCCAGCAATGACATGTTGACGCATCCGCAAGATGGTCCAGATCACATGAAGCGGGAAGCGCACGACGCTGGCTATGTGTTTCCGTATTGCTTTGATGAAACACAATCAGTCGCGCGCGACTTTCACGCGGCGTGCACGCCAGATTTTTTTCTGTTTGATGCGTCCCACAAACTCGCCTACCGCGGTCAACTAGACGCGAGCCGCCCAAGGAACACTTTGCCCGTGGATGGTAAAGATTTGCGCGAAGCCATTGACGCAGTTCTTGCTGGCCGTGCGCCAAGCGCGGATCAACGGCCAAGTATTGGTTGCAATATCAAGTGGCGCGCCGCGTCACATTGAGCGCCTTGAAATGAAGACCGCATATTGAACTCGTTGCGCTTCGAATTGCAGACCGTCCATTAAACTCGTTGCGCGTCGAAGTGCAGACCGTCCATTCTTCGCCCTGCGTGAGCTTTCATTTCAGATCACCCTTCATTCAGCCCTGAACGCGCATGCGCGAGCTTGTGAATTCTAAATCCGCCGCGCCGCGATATGAAAAACATGCCAATGTTTGGGGTGCTCATTGGGGGGCACACCCACCACTCCATCGCGCTCCTCTTCTGTAAGGAAGATCACGTGGAAGCCGCCGCACAGTTTCACAACTTCAGCATGCGTGTGGGCGTTCATGGATCCCACGGGACTTTCCGGCAAAAAAGAATCATGGTGTCCAAACAATTGTCCCACAAATAGGCCGCCCGGTTTCAATGCGGAGCACATGTTTTTCCAGACCTGCTCAAACTCCACGGCCGCCACAAATGGCAATGAGAAACCCGCGTGAATCAAATCTAAACTGCGCGCGGGTGCCGACCACCGCGCAAGATGCGTGTGCACGCAACACAATCTCGCCGCTGTTTCTTTCGCCCCCACCGCCTCAATCGCGGCGACCTGCGTGGCGTGCAACATGCGCTCGTAGGCATCCACCGCTTCCACGCGCCAACCGCGCCGCAACAACTCGGCGACTTCTTTGCCAGGACCACAGCCAAGATCGCTTGCCACGCCGGCCTGTGGAATATGTTCAAGCGCGCGCACCAACGTGTCGCGAATGGGCAATGTCAACGCGCGGTGCAAATATCTTTCCAAGCGCTCACTTGGAAATCCAGGCACGTGATCAACGCGCGCATGTTGTGTGTCGCCATCACCCATGGGCATACATTACGGCAGCGGCTTAATGCGGATGTTACGAAACGCAACTTCATCGCCATGATCTTGCAGAGCAATGTGTCCGGTGGATGTCGTGGCGTACAAAGGAAACTTGGAGAATTTGCTGGCAAGCAATCGCGCTTTCCAATCCGCGCTGCCGGCATCAAATGAGCAAATCTGCACGCCGTTCATGTATTGCTCGACGTGGTTTCCATTGCACAAAATGCGAATGGAGTTCCACTGGCCAACCGGCTTCACAATGCCTTTTGGCGCGGGATACAGCGCGTAATTTGCGCCAGCGCATGTCAGACGATCCTTGCCGTCGTTGTGCGCGTCGTCGTCAAGAATTTGCATCTCTGGTCCAGTGTCATAGGTGTTGTTGGCGGCCTCGCTCACGTGATACATGATGCCGGAGTTGCCGCCTTTGAGAATCTTCCAGTCCAAGGTCAAATCAAAATTCTGAAATTGCTCACGCGTGATTAAGTCGCCGCCTGGACCAGTTCGCACCAAGCACCCATCGCGCACGGTCCAACCAGCGGGGAAGGAATCTTTCTTGAAGCCGCGAAAATATTTCGCGGGGTCGCCGCCATCAAAGAGCGTGATCCAACCATCGCCAGAGGCTGTTGCCGTTTGCGCCACGGCTGACGCAGTTGAAGACGCGACTGGCGCGCTTGTCGACGAAGATTGAGCATTCGCTGTGGTCGCGGAAGTGGCCGCAGTTTCCGGCGAAGATTGCGCCGCATTGCCAGCGCAACCGCTCAACATCATCCCCAGAGCGCAGAGCAGCATTGATAATTTATTTTGTATAGAGACATTCTTCATCGCCTCATAGTGACCTGCCCCACCGCATCCCGCAATAGGTTTTTACAACGGATCCGAAAAAACTCTCACTTCTTTTGTGACCGCGGTAATAGATCTGAACAGCAACCACACAACGCTGGCGCCAATCGCGGCCAAGAATGAAAACATGGGCCATGTGGGCAGCACGCTCCATTGTCCACTGGCCACTTTGGCGCTGCTGACCACGATGAATAAAAAAAGCGCCATGACAATCAATTGCAGCACCCGCATCGCGCCAAACACGGGCTCAAGCGTTCGCAGGCGCGCCGCTGAATCCAGCTTCAACCAGAGCGCTTTGCGCGGCATGTTCACAAACTCCGGGTGTTGCAGCGTCATCCAACGAATCAGTGGCGCCAACAATGAAAGTCCCGTGTTCATCACGCTGGCGAACACTGGCAGAAGAAACCACGCCACCACGCTCTTATGCACAAATGAATCCGGCCGCCCCGCAAAGTCAAAGTGCATTGGAAATTTTTCCGGCAGCGCGGGCCATTCTTGAACCGCCGCAATCCAAATCACCAACAGCACAACCCAGCACGCCGCCGCGATCATGTTTGAAATGCTGCCAAATTTCATGATTGTTCAAGCGTAGCCACTGCGGATCCGCGCCAACTACACGGCCGAAATCTGAATGGATTAATTCTTGGCGGTTTCCCCATTGCCCACGGCGCCACTTGAATTCACCTTGGACTCTTGCTCTTCAAGAGCGATCAAGTACATGGCAATGTCCTCGCTATCAAGCTGACCGTCTAGATTCAAATCCGCAATCATGTTCTTGGCGGCGAAGGCGCTCATCAACGCCACCAAATCGGATTCATCCACGACGCCATTCAAATCAACATCGCCTTGGTTGCGTTGGCACACATCTTTGACGCCGTTGCGATCCTCATCAAGATCAAGACGCAATGCGACCGAATCCACCAAACTTGGATTGCTCATCATTCGCTGGGCAACTGCGTCAAACAAATTATCGCACTTGATTTGCGCAAGACTTCGCGTGTCAACTTCATCGGCCGCGTCGGCGGACGAATCACCCGCGTTCATATCTGTGCTTGATGTGTCAAGACCTGCATTTGTAGCGGAGTCTTTATTGCCACTGGCAACTGATTGATTCACATTTGAATTGTCACCAGCATCGCCATTCAATCCAGTGTGAGTTGTTGAGCCATCACTTGGCGTGTTGCCGTCATCACCTGTGAATGCAGCGCGGCGGTACCCACTGTCACTATCGCTTGGATTGGTCAACCCCTGCGAAGTTTCTGCCGCAACCGTATACCCGTACACAATTCCTGCCACGGCACTGGTGTCCTTATAGGTCACGGCCGTGTTGCCAATGGTTGTCGCAATTACTGTGGTTGGCTTATCGCTGCGCAAGAGTCTGTACTTGGTTGCGCCAGGCAACTTGGTCCATTTCACTTCAATCCACTGCGCGGATGTTCCATCACTGGCGCTCACGTCCATAACTTTGCTCAACGCACGGGAACCAGCGACCGCGGCGCTTGCGGCGCTAAGTCCTGCGGGTGTTTTTGCCTTCACGGTGTAGGTGTACACAGTGTTCAAGACGCCCGTGATGTCATCAAAAGATGTTGAAGATGCGCCAGCGTTGACACCGATTGGAGTTGCAAGACCGCTGCGGCTGATTTCATAACCAGTTGCTCCGGTGACTGCACTCCAAGAAAGCGCAACCTTGGTACTGAATGTTCCATTCGATGCGACAAGATTCTTTGGCGCTTCGGCGTTTCTGTAGCCAGTGTTGGCCACGCTCAACGGACTTTTGCTTGCCGCGTTCACAGCCTTCACTTGATATTTGTAAACCACTCCAATTTGGGCCGAAGCGTCTTCATATGAAGTCGTGATTGATGTTCCCAATGGCAAAGTTGAGGCATCGCGGAAGACTTCATAACTGGTTGCGCCACTTGCGGGATTCCAAGAAATATTCACCTTCATGGTTGACGTTCCATCGCTGCTCAGGACATTGGTTGGAGCGACAACAACAGGAGCTTTGAAACCAGTTTTCTGCGCGCTTGCCGCGCTGCGCACCGTGCCCGCCATGGCTTTCACGGTGTAGCTATACACAGTCGATGTGACCGCGGACATGTCGCTGAATGTGGTAGACGCATTTCCCACAAGCGTTGCCAACGGTGTAGCCACTCCATTGCGATAGAGTTCGTATCCAGTTGCGCCAATGGACGGCGCCCAACTCAACGCAACCTTGTCCGTGAATAATCCTTCGCTTGCAACAAATCCCGCTGGAATAGGCACGCCTGTGTAGCCACTATTCACGGCGCTAGCCACGCTTGAGCAGACGGTGGAAACTGCTTCAACGGAGTAGTTGTAGATTGTTCCAAGAACCGCGCTGCTATCCACAAACGTGTTGCCCTCAGGAACATCCAAGAAAATTAGACTTGCAGTTCCAATGCGGCGCAGCACTTTATAACTTTGAGCGCCATCAACGGAATTCCATGTCAACACAACGCCCTCGGTTGAGGTTCCATCTCCCGCTACGAAATTCAAAGGAGTCGCTAGCAATCGATAGCCCGAACTCTCCACGCTTGCAACGCTTGCGCCCGCTGCCACAGTGGCCTTGACCGTGTACGTGTACACAGTCGCGACCAAAGCGCTGGTGTCATAGAACGTTGTCGAAGCATTTCCAACAATCGTTCGCAACACTCCTGCAGTTCCGCTTCGATAGACCGCGTATCCAGTTGCACCAGGAGTCGCCTTCCAAGTGACTTGAATTTTGTCCGTGAATGTTCCCGCAGATGCCACAACACTGAGCGGCGCAACAACATTGCGCCAACCGGAGTTGGCAACGCTCAGGGCGCTTAGGCCAGTTGGACGAATTGCCCTGACCGCGTATGGATATACCGTTCCAATTGCCGCAGTCGTGTCGTCATAAGCGAGTGGACTAGCGCCCACAGTTGCAATCTTTACTCCAGCGCGCAGAATTTCATAACCCGTGGCTTGATACGCCGCAATCCAAGTGATGGAGATTTTGTCGGTGAACGTTCCATCGCTCGCAGCGACCTCCGTTGGAATTTCAAGAGCACCGCGATATCCAACATCGCCCACGCTGGCCGCGCTTGAACCCGCAGCGGTGACTGACTTCACCGTGTATGTGTAATGAATTCCAGGCAACGCACTTGTGTCTTGATAGATGGTTTGGATTCCGATTGACGAACCAATCTTGTTTCCATCGCGCAACACGTCGTAGCCACTCACGCCGGCAACGGCGCTCCAACTAATGGTCACTTGAGTAGTTGATGTTCCATCGCTTGCGCTGACGCCAAGTGGCGCAACAGGCGCGCGCCAACCGACCGCTGGCGTGCTGAGATCACTTACGCCCAAAGCGCAAACGGCTTTCACGGTGTATGAGAAGTTGACGCCAATAGTGGCGGTCATGTCGTCATAGGAAGTCGTAGTGGACGTCCCAATTGGATTGGAAGAACCGTTGCGCAAGATTTGGTAACTGGTCGCGCCGATCGATGCATTCCAAGAAAGACGAATGCGATCTGTTAGACCGACTGCGCACACAACGCTTGTTGGCGCAGAAAGTTTGCGGAAGCCCGAGGCGCTTACACTTAGCGCGCTTTGAGCGGCGCCTGAATTAGCCTTGACGGCATAGGCGTACAACGTGCCAGGCACTGCGGTCGTGTCGTTGTAGTTTGTAAGAGAACCAATGGTCGAACCAATCTTGGTGGCGCCGCCGTCGCGGAACACATCAAAGCTGGTCGCGCCAGCGACTGCGTTCCAAGTCATGGCGACATGTTCAGTGGATGTGCCTTGACTTGCCACCACGCCGGTTGGCGATGTAATTCCATAGGTGAACGCGCCCGTTAGAGTCACAGTTCCACCCGCGGTGGTCACGGAAACATCTTTGGCGCCCGCCGTGCCCGCTGGAGTTTTTGCGGTAATAGATGTGGCGCTGACAATCACAACATTGGTCGCCGCAACGCCGCCAACCGTCACGCTGGTTGCGCCCGTCAAATTGGTTCCCGTAATGGTGATCGCAGTTCCGCCTAGCGCTGGTCCAGATGTTGGACTGACACTGGCAATGGTTGGCGCAGCTGCCACGTAGGTGAATGCGCTTGGAGCCGTGGCAGTTCCGCCTGAAGTTGTCACGGCAACATCTTGTGCGCCAACTGTTCCACTTGGGGTTATGGCAGTGATGGTTGTCGCGTTGACAACAACCACGCTGGTCGCCGCCTTGCCGCCAACAGTGACGCTGCTTGCGCCAGTCAAATTGGTTCCGACAATGGTGATCTTTGTGGCGCCAAGTGCTGAACCAGATGTTGGACTCACGCTTGCAATAGTTGGGGCAGCGGCCAGATACGTGAATGCGCCCACGGCTGTTGCCGTACCTCCTGAAGTTGTCACGGCTACGGCTTTAAGGCCCAATGTTCCCGCTGGTGTCACCGCAGTAAGCGATGTGTCGCTGGCAACAACTACGCCTGTCGCCGCAACGCCGCCAACTTTCACAGTTGTTGCGCCAACAATAAAGTGAGTTCCCTCTATTGTGATCGCCGTGCCACCGCTGGTCACGCCTGAAGTTGGACTTACGCTTGCAATCGTTGGAGCTGGAACAACATAGGTGAACGCATTTGCCTTGGTCGCCGTTCCACCCGCGGTTGTTACAGCAACGGCTTTCGCCCCAGCTGTTCCGGATGGCGTCACCGCAGTAACTGAAGTGGCGCTCACAACAACCAAGCTGGTCGCGGCCACGCCGCCCACCGTCACGCTGCTCGCGCCCGTCAAATTTGTTCCAGTGATGGTGATCGCCGTGCCGCCGCTGATCGCACCTGAAGTTGGTGAAACACTTGCGATGGTTGGCGCAAACACAACATAGGTGAACGCATTCGTCTTAGTCGCAGTTCCGCCTTCGGTGGTAACGGCAACGCTTTGCGCGCCGGCCGCACCCGCAGGCGTGACCGCAGTAATAGAAGTGGCGCTTACAACAACAACGCTTGTCGCCGCAGCGCCGCCAACGGTCACGCTAGTTGCGCCCGTCAAATTTGTTCCCGTGATGGTGATCGCGGTACCGCCGCTTATCGAACCAGAAATTGGACTCACGCTTGTAATGGTTGGCGCTGGCACATTCATGTAGTTGAATAGAACCGTCTGTGTTGTCGCGCCACCTAAAGTTGACACAATAATGGGCTTTAAACCTTCAGTTGCCGCGGGTGTCAACGCCGTAATAGTTGTCGCATTCACAACAACCACACTTGTTGCTGGCGTTCCACCCACCGTCACACTGATTGCGCCAGTCAAATTGGTTCCTGTAATGGTGATCGCCGTGCCACCGGCCAATACGCCAGTACTTGGAGTGACCGATGCAATGGTGGGAGCTTGCACATAAGTAAATGCGCCCGCTAAAGTCGCTATTCCGCCCGGTGTGGTCACAACGACAGGTTTGACACCCGCCGTGCCCGTTGGAGTTTTGGCAGTGATGGACGTGGCGCTCACAACAACAAGGTTTGTTGCAGCAACCCCACCCACCGTCACGCTGCTCGCGCCCGTTAAATTTGTTCCCGTAATCGTGATCGCCGTACCGCCATTTGTCGAACCAGTATTTGGACTCACGCTCACAATAGTTGGCACATCCAAATAGGTGAATGCATTCGTACCAGTCGCATTACCTGATGGCGTGATCACCACAACATCTTTCGCACCCGCGGTTCCCGCTGGAGTGACCGCAGTAATGGAAGTTGCGCTGACAACAACCATGCTTGTGGCCGCAACGCCGCCAATTTTCACGCTGGTCGCACCCGTCAAGTTAGTTCCCGTAATGGTGATCGCAGTTCCACCACTCAACACGCCAGAATTCGGTATCACCGATGCGATGGTTGGCAATGTCGCGTTTGTATATGTGAACGCACCCACCTTGGTTGCCGTTCCACCCGCGGTTGTCACCGAAAGATTTTTGGCTCCCGCAGAACCAGCCGGAGTGACCGCGGCAATCTGCGTTCCAGCTCCGTTGATCACAATGCTTGTTACTGCAACACCATCAATGGTCACGCTACTTGCGGCGCTTAAATTTGTTCCACTGATTGTGATGTCAGTTCCGCCGGCAAGCACGCCAGTATTTGGATTCACCGAAGTGATGGTTGGCGCGGGCAATTCAAATGTGAATGCGTTTAAAGCCGTGGCAATTCCGGCTGGAGTTGTCACCACGACAGACTTGGCTCCTGAAGTTCGTGCAGGAGTCACCGCTGTGATGGAAGTGTCGGAAACCACAACAACATTGGTGGCTGCAACGCCTCCAAAGGTCACGCTGGTCGCACCTGTCAAATGTGCTCCAGAGATCGTGACAGTCGTTCCGCCAAGAGTCGTTCCAGACGTTGGACTTAACGATGCAATCGTTGGAGCAGGAATTTCATATGTGAACGCTTTGACGGCCGTTGCGCTTCCCAATGGAGTTGTAACCGACACATCTTGTTGACCGAGTGTTCCAGCTGGCGTCACTGCCGTAATGGAAGTTGCGCTTGCAACAACCACGCTTGTCGCCGCAACGCCGCCCACTTTCACGCTGGTTGCACCCGTCAAATTTGTTCCCGTAATGGTGATCGCCGTGCCGCCACTTGATGGTCCCGAAGTTGGACTCACACTTGCAATCGAAGGCAAGGACACATTTGTATAAGTGAACGCCCCTGGAGCCGTTGCTGTTCCGCCCGCGGTAGTTACGGCAACGCTTTGCGCGCCCGCTAATCCCGCCGGTGTCACCGCAGTAATCGATGTGTCACTAACAACAACCACGCTGGTTGCGGCGTTTGCGCCAATTTTCACCACAGTCGCGCCCGTCAAATTTGTTCCCGTAATGGTGATCGCCGTGCCACCCGCCAATACGCCCGAGTTTGGATTCACCAATGTGATGGTTGGCAATGGCGTCACATATGTGAACGCATTCGGCTTGCTCGCGCTTCCACCTTCAGTGGTCACGGCAACAATTTGCGGACCAACCGCACCCTCTGGCGTGACCGCGCTAATGGAAGTCGCGCTCACAACCGTAAAGCTTGTCACGCCAACCGATCCAATAGTCACAATGGTCGCACCCGTTAAATTTGTTCCCGCGATGGTGATCAACGTGCCACCAAGAGTTGAACCCGAGCTTGGGCTAACGCTTGAAATTGTCGGCGCAGGCGCAATGTATGTAAACGCGCCTCCCGCGGTAAACGTTCCACCCACCGTGGTCAGCGACACAGATTTGACGCCGGCCGTTCCCGCGGGCGTGACCGCGGTGACATGGGTCGCATCAACAACCACAACGCTGGTAGCGGCGACACCGCCAACTTTCACACTGCTTGCGCCCGTTAAATTTGTTCCCGTAATGGTGAACAAGGTTCCACCACTGGTCGGTCCCGCGTCTGGATTGACGGAAGTAATCGTTGGCTCTGGCGTTCCATAATTAAACGTAGACGTGGCAGTACCGCCCGCCGTTGTCACAGCAATAGTCTTCACTCCATCCGATGAAGGCGGCGTCACCGCCGTAATTTGTGTCGCGGTAACCACCACGTTCAGCGCGGCGGCACCACCAATGGTGACACTTGCGCCAATCAAATTTGTTCCGCCAATGGTAATGGGCGTTCCGCCAGCGGTTGGTCCAAAGGATGGGCTGACAAAAGTAATTGTTGGCACTTGAACCGCGGTGTATGTGAATGTCACCGCCTGAGTGCTAGGACCTTCTGGCGAGTTCACCACAACCAGTTGATCACCAACGACTCCGCTGGGAGTGTTCACCCTGATCAATGATGAATACACCAACATATTGCTGGCCACCGCGCCGCCAATAGTCACGCTTGTCGCGCCTGTAAAGTTGGAACCATTGATATAGAGGAGCGTTCCACCATTCACAGGCCCAGAGGCTGGATCCAGTGATGCAATGATTGGCGCAACTCCGGTGTAGGTGAACATTTGTGTGGGCGTACTTGTTCCGCCACTGGTGGTAACAACAATTGGCTTTGCTATTTTACTTGTGGATGATGGAGATTTGGCTGTGATGGAGGTCGCCGTTGCCACCACGCTGCTTGCGGCTATTCCGCCAATGGTCACGCTTGCGCCGCTTAAATTTGTTCCGGTGATTGTGAATGACGTTCCGCCAGTCATTGGACCAGTGCTTGGAGTCACGCTTGCAATAGTTGGCGCAGCGACAAAGGTGTACGCGCTCGCCTTGGTCCCTACTCCACCTGGAGTTGTCACCCCAACACTTTGCGCGCCCGCGACTCCAGCTGGTGCAAAGGCCACAATGCTTGTGGATGAAATCACTGAAATATTTGTTGCGGCAACTCCACCCACCGTCACCATCGTCGCATCGGACAAATTTGTTCCCGTAATGGTGATGATTGTGCCCGCCGCGATTGGCCCAGCGGCTGGACTGACACTTGCGATTGTGGGAACGCCGTAATAGGTGAATCCCGCGAATTGAGTGACGATGCCATTTGAAGTGGTAACCACAATGTCCTTATCGCCAGCCGCAGCGGACGCTGGAGTGGTTGCGGTGATCTTGGTCGTGCTGACAAATAGCGGACTTGTTGCGGCCACTCCACCAACACTCACAGACACGCCAGCGAGCGCCGTACCAAAATTAGTTCCCGTGATGGTGATTGGCGTGGCAACGCTAATTTTGCTTGAAGATGGCGTTACAGTGCTAATGGTTGGTTGCGAGTTCGTGTATCGAAACGCGGCCGTCTTGGTGACGGCGCCACTTGGAACGGTCACCACGATATCGCTTTCACCAGCGGTTCCCGCAGGCGTTACCGCCACAATCTTGGCGGAGGAAACCTGCACAAAACTGGTCACATCATTGCCGCCAATGGTCACTCGAGTCGCGCCAGTCAAGTCGGATCCCGTGATGGTGATGCCAGTTCCACCGCTTGTTGGTCCTAAATTTGGAGTCACTGTCTTGACGGTCGCGGAGAAATAGGTGAACGTGATGGCTTGAGTTGAAACTCCACTGCTGGTTGTGGCGACAATTGTTTTGGCGCCGGCGGCTCCAGCAGGAGTGGTCGCCGTGATCGAAGTATCAGAACTATTGTCAACAATCGGGGCGTCCACATTATTAATCGTGAGCGTCGCACCCATGAGATTGGTTCCTGTGACCGTGATCTGGGTTCCACCCGATGTTGGACCAGTGGACGGACTCACTCCAGTGATCGTGGGAAGGAATGAATTATATTGAAAACCCGCCGCCAATTGCCCGGTTCCGCCTGGCGTCACCACCGCGATCGCGACCTTGCCTGTTGCTCCTGGCGGCGTCAGCGCGGTAATCTTTACCGCCGAGACAACAACCATATTGATCGCGGGCACACCACCAATCGTCACGCTGGTGGCACCGGTCAAATTTGATCCAGTAATAGAGATTGCGGTTCCACCAGATTCTGGACCAATATTTGGCGTCACTGTGGTCACGGTTGGAGCGCTGAAATAAGTGAAACTATTTGGAGCCGTCACGGAAGCGCCGCTGGTTGTGGTGACCACAATATCTTTGGCGCCCGCAGTACCAGCTTGTGCTACCGCGTTAATTTCCGTGGCGCTTGCAACAAGGCTTGTCGCCTCGATTCCGTCAATGGTCACGCTGATGGCGCCGGCCAAATTTGTGCCAGTGATTTTGAATGCCACACCACCAGCAAGCGGCGCTGATGCTGGACTGACCACGGCGATGGTCGGTAGCGATGTGTCATAGGTGAATGCATTGGCCTTGGTGAACGATCCACCCGGCGTGACCACAACAACGCTTTGGGTTCCAGCCGTGCCAGCGGATGTCACGGCCGTAATTTGTGTTGCGGTGGCAACCAGACCAGTCACCGCATTGCCGCCAACGCTGACACTGCTTGCGCCAGCCAAATTTGTTCCATTAATCGTAATGGCTGTTCCACCAGCGACTGGTCCAGACACCGGAGTTACCGATGTGATGGTTGGCGTTGGTTCTTTGTAGGTGAATCCGCCGACTTTGGTCACGGGACCAGTTGGTGTTGAAACCACAACATCCTTTGGACCAGCGGTGCCTTGGGGAGTCACGGCGGTAATCACTGAAGCGGAAACAAACACAACCTCGCTCGCCGCAACGCCGCCCACGGTCACGGCGCTGCTGCCCGACAAATTCGTTCCACTAATGGTGATTGCCGTTCCACCTGACGTCAAACCAATCGTTGGACTGATCGCGCTAATAGTCGGCACAGAAAAATCAACATACGTGAATGCGTTGGCTTGCGTGATGGGTCCACTTGGAGTGATCACAACCACATCACGAGCTGCGCCTTCCACTCCTGGTGGAGAAATTGCGACAATGGATGTCGCCGACGCCACGACAAATGTGGGGCACGCAACACCACCAAAAGAAACTCCGGTGGCACCAAGCAAATTTGCTCCCGAGATGGTGACCGCACTCCCACCAAGTGACGTTCCAGAATTCGGCGCAATGGCGCTGATGGATGGAATAGTTGAGTTGTCAGTGTAAGTGAACCCATTCTCTTTGGTGCCCGAACTAGTCGCGGTTGTCACAACAACATTCTTGGCGCCCGCGGTTCCCGCTGGCGTCTGCGCCAGAATAGAAGTTGATGACGCCACCACAATGTTGGTGGCCGCATTGGCGCCAATGGTCACACCAGTTATGCCGTTGAAATTTGATCCCGTGATCACAATGGAAGTTCCACCACTATCTGGCCCCGTGTTTGGGCTGATTGAACTTATGGTTGGCACATTGAGATATGTGAATGAAGTCGCCGCGGTCCCACCAGCAGTGATGACCAAAAGATCGACAATGCCGGCAGTTGAAGTTGGAGTCAAGAACGTAATTTGCGTGGCGGAATTGGAAAGAAGGGTGGCCACACTTGAGTTGACCGTCACAATTGCGCCGCTGAGATTGGCTCCAACAAGCGTGACAGTGGTTCCACCAGTTAATGGTCCAGAAGTCGGACTCACTGAAATCAGAGTTGGCTCGGCGACATAACTAAACAGGCTTAACCCACTTGCCGCGCCCGCGGTAGTCGTGACCACAACGTCTTTCACGCCTACGGTGTTGGCTCCGGACAACCCAGTAATTTGCGTGTCCGTCACGGTGAGATTGGTCAGAGCAACGCCGCCTATTTTCACGGAAGCACCAAGCAATCGGCTTCCAGTAATGGTGATCGGCGTGCCGCCCGCAATAGGACCCGCGCTTGGAGTCACCAAGGCAATGGTTGGCAACGATTCATTGGTGTAGGTGAATGCATTGAGCTTTGATGCGATTCCACCTGGAGTGGTCACCACAATA
>CAIWNO010000091.1 GCA_903914045.1 uncultured bacterium
GAGTCAAGCGTGGCGCTGACAGACGCGCTTGTGATCGCGGGTCGTTGCAGTCCCATCACGCGTGAATCGCTTTTCAAGTGGCGCGGCACCATGCTTGCCGATGTGACCAGTGGTCTTGCAACCAACGCAACCGCGGGCGCGGATCTTGTTCTGCGCGCCGCGCATGATGGCCAAGGCAACGCGGCGCTTCGCGAGGCGTTGCGTGTGCAAACGGTGGTGGTGGTTGGCGACGCGGTTGTATCCAAGCGGTTGAACGCGTGGATCAATCAACACGATGCGGTGACATTATTTGGCGAGGGTGATCCGCGCGTTGATCCGTCGCATCGCGCGTCAAGTTCATATTGTGCGCCGGTTTTTTTTGAAGCCAGCAAAACTCTTCGACCGCACGCAGGTTGGAAGCGCGCGCTTTTGTGCGCCACGCGCGCCGCGAGCAAGGCCGTAGAAAAAGAGAGCGCGCTTGTTGAACCCACCGCAATCGCCGACGCCACCGCGGCGTGCGGCGAGTTGGATCACGGAACTCTTTTTTATGGATCGAGCATGCCAATTCGCGACGCTGATTTTCTCGCGCTGCATCCGCCGAAAGGTTGGCAAGCGGGATCCAATCGCGGCGCCAGCGGAATTGACGGACTTTTTGCAACCGCGGTTGGCCACGCGCTTGCGTCGGGGCAACCGGTCGTTGCATTTGTGGGCGATGTCAGCGCGCTGCATGATTTGAACAGTCTTCAACTTGCATCGCACGTGAACACGCCACTTGTGTTGATTGTGCTGAACAATGATGGCGGCGGAATTTTTCGATATCTCCCTGTGGCAAAACATGCGGATGTGTTCAAAACGTTTTTCACCACGCCGCATGGTCGCGAATTCACGCCAATCGCCAAGGCGTTTGGGCTTGCGCATGAAAGTCCATCCACGCGCGCGGCATTTTCCAAATGTGTTTCCAAGGCGCTTGGTCGCAAGGGCGCCACATTGATCGAAGTGCGCTGCGACGCGCAGGCAAGTGAAGCGGCGCGTGCGCGAATTGCGAATGCGTCCAGCACGGCGCTAGCCAAAGAGTTTCGCTGATGTCGCGAGCGGTTCTTGTGCACGGATTTCTTGGCTCGCCAGAGGACTGGTCCGATGTGCGCGCTCAACTGAATCCCGCTATCAAATGTGAATGCGTTTCGCTGCGCGATCTTGGGTGTGCGTCGATCGCTTCGGCGGCGGATGCGTTGGCAATTCAGCTTGCAAAAAAACCGTGCGATGTGTTGGTTGGATATTCCATGGGCGGGCGCATCGCGCTTGAACTGGCATCCAAACAACCAGAGCTTGCTCCGCGGCTGGTTTTATTTTCAACCAGCACGGGTTTACATGATGCGAATGAGCGCAAGGCGCGCGCCGAACAAGATGACGCGCGCGCGGTGGATTTGCGCGAGCACGGCATGCTTGAATTCACGCGAAGTTGGTATGAATTGCCCATGTTCACCCAGTTTCGCGCGCATGCTTCATTTGCGCGCACTCGCGCGCGCCGCGTGATTGGCGACGCGGAATTTTGGGCTGGGTGTGTTGCTGGTTGTTCTCCAGGACGCTCTGAATGCCGCGAGAATGATCTTGCTCGCTTGGCGTCGCGCA
>CAIWNO010000092.1 GCA_903914045.1 uncultured bacterium
GCTCGCCAAATTATTAAGTGCAGATGTAATTTGATTTGGCGGATACAACTTGGTCGCCTTGCGAAAGCATTCCTCCGCCTCCGCAAGCATGTTCAAATTTAAAAGACTAACGCCCATGTTGTACCAACTGCCTGCGGTCGGCTCAATGGCGTGCGCGGCGCGAAAGCTGGTCAATGATCGCGGACCATCATGTCGCTCATCAAACACCAACCCAAGACGCATGTGATAATGGGCATTGGTTGTGTTGTGCGCGCACGTTTGCTGCATCAACTCAACGCCGGCGTCGCTTTGACCAGTTTCATGCAGCAGAAGACCGTAATAAAATCGAGCTTCGTCAAACTCCGCGTCCGCGTTCAGAATGAGGCGGAACAATTCCGCGGCTTTTTCCAAATCTTTGCTGGCGTGAAAGTGCTGCGCAATTTTTGTGGCCTCCGCAATGGGCAATATGCGCGCGGGTTGGCCAAGAACTGGCGGAAATTGCACGACGGGATTGCGTCCCTTGGGCACTTCGGGCCGCATGCAACAATTCTTGGCTTTGCGGCCGCTTCCGCAGGCGCAGGGATCATTTGTATTTTGTGTGCTCATGGCTTCTGCGCTGAAAGATAGACGCTCCACATATTGTCATACGCCGCCTCTAGATTTTTTGTAAGGCGCGGCGCGTCCATCAGCGGCGACGCGCTCATGCGCACGCGCATTGAGCCACGTAGCGCCGCAAGTCGAGGCACATCATTGGCCAGCGCAACAGCGATATCCACATAGTGATCCGTGTCGCGCGCGATCAGTTCTTGCAAACCCAAGTTGCTCATCTGACTTACGCCCACGCGTCCAACATGGCTCACGCCCGCAAGCGTGATCACGGGCACGCCCATCCATAGCGCGTCGCAGGTTGTGGTGGTTCCGTTGTATGGAAATGGATCAAGGCCAATGTCGATTGAGTTGTAGCAATTTAAATGATCAACATTGGATGTGTTCGGATTCCACAACTCCACTTGACCAGTCGTGGCGCCGCAACGCGCGAACGCTTCAAGCATGAATGTTTTCATGCGATCATTGTCAAGACACCAATTCTTCAACACCAAGCGCGAGCCAGGAATGCGCGCAAGTATGGCAATCCACACGCGCATCACTTCTGGCGTGATCTTGGCGAAATTATTGAATGAGCCAAAGGTGATTGTTCCGCGCGCCACGGCCGGCAGTGCGCTCACATGTGGCGCGTTACTTGGCGGCTTAAAACATGAAAAGCATTCCGGCATACGCACCAACTTCTCGGTGTGCAGCGCCTCGGTGGCGCCGATGGGATCCGCGAACGCGTCGGTGATTCTGTAATCCATTGTCGACAATCCTGTGGTGTTGGGATATCCAATCCATGTCGCTTGCACCGGCGCCGGCTTACGCGCGAACACCAACAATCTGTTCAGGCCAGTGTGGCCCGACAAGTCAACCAAAATATCTATGGCGTCCGCTTGAATCATTCGCGCCAACTCATCATCGGACATGTCCGAGGTCATGCGCCAATTTGCCACCACGGATTGCATGCGCTTGGTGGCCTCATCAACGCGGGGTTTGTTGTAGTAGCAAAACACTTCAAACTTGTTGGTGTCGTGCGCGGCAAGAACCGGCTCAATGAATTTTCCAACCGCGTGGTCGTTGAAATCTGGCGACACGTAGCCAATGCGCAGGCGGCGTTTGGAATTTGTGAACGCACTGGCGCTGGCCTTCGCCTGCAAGGGGTTGACATACATGCGTGGAACAAAACTTTCAAACTTATCGCCAAACTTTTTGTGCTCTTGAAATATCGCGCTTAAATCTGGTTGGCCGCCATAGTTCAGCGCAAATACATAGTTGCTGTTCATCATTGCATTTTCAACTTCCAACGAAATAGCGATTTGAAAGTTGGCAATGGCCTCTGCCAGTTCGCCCTTCAATGTCAGCGCGTTGGCAAGTTGATTGTGCGCAATGCCGCGCGCGTGTGGCGCCAACAAGGTCAACGCCTCGCGCGCAAATTCAATCGCATCATCAAGTTGGCCGGCGTCGGTGAGTTGCTTGGCAAGCGTGCAATGCCACTGTCCGCCACGATCATTCGCAATCACTTGCCTGTAGCACGCGATTGCGGCGGGCATGTCGCCAATGGCTTCGTACACCAATCCCAAGTTGTAGTTGTAGGCAACCGAGCGCGGATTCAATTGCGCGGCGCGCTTCATTTGCTCAACGCCTTGCGCGGTGTCGCCCGCTTGGTGCATGGCCGCGCCAATGTAGAACATGGCGTCCGCGTGATCAGGTTGCGTGTCAAGAATCAATTGATAAATAATTTTCGCATCCTCAAATTCACGCTTGGCATGATGTTGCTGCGCCGCAGCAAATGCTTTTGCCAATGAAACTTGCGTGGGCGCCGCGCCAGCCGCGCTCGGAAGCGTTATGGGAGCAGATGAATTCTCTAGTGCCGCCTTCGCACCAGGCACGGCGGGGGCGGCGTTGTCCGCGCCAGCACTTTTTTTATTCGCCTCGCTCATGCGCCAGGCTCCGCTACATATTTTTTCCAAATCAACTCAAACGCTTCTTCAAGATTCTTGGTGAAGCGCGGCATATTCATCAGCGGAGAATTTTTCAGTCGCTCACGCAAACCGCTTCGCAGCGCGGCGAGCCGCGGCACATCATTGGCAAGCGTCACCGCAATATTCACATAGTCATTCGTGTCGCGCGCGATCAACTCTGGCAAACCCAAGTTGGTCATCTGGCTCACGCCCACGCGGCTGACATGGTTGTTGCCTGCAAGCGCAATCACAGGCACGCCCATCCACAGTGCCTCGCATGTTGTCGTGGTTCCGTTGTATGGAAATGAATCCAGCGCAATGTCCAGCAAGTTGTAGCCATTCAAATGTTCGACCGATGAAATATCGGGGCTACGCAAGTCAACACGCTTGGCATCCGCGCCGTGTTTGCAAAGTTCATCAAGAATCAATTGCTTTAGGCGCGGGTTGTCCAAGCTGCGGTTCTTCAGAAGCAAACGAGATCCCGGCACGCGATTCATAATGTCAATCCACACGCGCATGACGTGCGGCGTGATCTTGGCGAAGTTATTGAACGAACCAATGGTGATGAAGCCATTGGTAAGCGCCGGAAGTGGCCCAACGTCAGGACTTTTTTGGGGCGCTTGAAAACAGGAAAAACATTCTGGCAAACGCAGCAACTTTTCCGTGTGCAGTTCATCGGCCTCGCCAACAGGGTCGGCAAGCGCGTCCGTAATTCTGTAATCCATGGTCGACAAACCAGTGGTGTTTGGATATCCAATCCAAGTCACTTGAATCGGCGCGGGTTTGCGAATGAACACGCCCAATCTGTTGAGTGCGGTGTGTCCCGCAAGGTCCACAAGAATGTCAATGCCGTCCGATTGAATCATGCGCGCCAAATCTTCGTCGTTCAATTTGTCCACTTGGCGCCAGTTAGCAACCACCGCCTTCATGCGCGCGGTGGTTTCATCCGTGTGAAAATTGTCGCTGTAGCAAAACACGTCAAATTTATTTTTGTCATGCGTGGCCAAAATTGGTTCTATGAATTGTCCCACGGCGTGGCCGTAGAAATCAGGCGACACATATCCAATGCGCGGTTTGTGATCAGCGCGCGCGCGTTGGGTGCGCTTGGCTTGCGTGGCCAATGGATTTTCGTACATCTTTGCTATGAAACTTTCAAACTTGTCGCCAAACTTTTTGTGTTCCTGAAATAGGCTCGCCAAGTCTGGGTTCGCCACGTAATTGCACGCCAGCAAATAATTGCTGTGCATGGATGCGTTCTCAACATCAATGGCAATGGCTAATTTGTAGTTTTCTACACCCTCTTCAAGCTCGCCGCGAAGTGTCAAGGCGCTTCCTAAATTGTTGTGGGGAATGGCCCGTTGGTTGTGCGGCAATCTTTTCACGGCCTCGCGCGCAAATTCAATGGCCTCATTCAATTGCCCGCTGTCGGAAAGATTTTTAGCAAGGTTGCAATGTGAATTACCGCTTGGTTCAAGTTCCACAACCCTGCGATAGCACGCAAGCGCCTGCGCAAAGTGTCCGTTGGATTCGTAGATCAGCCCAAGGTTGTAGTGAAATTCAAAAACGTTCGGATGAATTTGTACAGCTCGCTTTAATAAAGTGAACGCTTCGTCGAATCTTTTGGATTGGCAAAGAATCATGCCTAGGTAAAACAGTCCATCGCCGTGTTTGGAATCAAACTCCAAAACCAACTTGTAAATTTTTTCAGCGGTGGCCAAGTCTCCTTGTTCATGCAGTTGTTTCGCCAACGTCATGGCCTCTGCAATCGGAACGCGCTTTGGCGGCAGATTATGTAA
>CAIWNO010000093.1 GCA_903914045.1 uncultured bacterium
CCGGAAATTCGCATTGGCTCCTATCACCTTCGCAGCGTGCTTGGCGAGGGTGGATTTGGAATTGTGTGGCTTGCTGAACAAGATGAACCGCTACGCCGTTCGGTGGCGTTTAAAATTCTTCGGCCCGGTCGCCTCGACCCTTCCAGTCGCGCGCGCTTTGAAAGCGAGCGCCACGTGGTCGCTCTTCTTGATCATCCCGGCTTGATCAAAATTTTTGAGGCCGGTGAATCACCCGATGGTCGTCCGTGGTTCGCCATGGAATTGGCCGCGGGTTCGCCAATCACGGATACATGTGATGTGGCTGGTCTCTCGCTTGGTCAGCGCATTGATCTGATGTCGAAAGTGTGCCGCGCCGTTCATCACGCGCATCAACGCGGCGTCATTCACCGCGATCTCAAGCCGTCGAACATTTTGGTTTCACTTGACGCCGACGAAGCCGTTGTGAAAGTGATTGACTTTGGAATTGCGCGCGCCGCGTTTGATCCAATGAATCCCGACGAGCGCGCTGGTGCCCTGGTTGGTACGCCAGCTTTCATGGCGCCAGAAGCGCGCATTCTTCGCGCGGGCGAGGCCGATTCCCGTATGGATATTTACGCGCTTGGCGCGGTCATGCTGCGTCTTCTGACAGATTGTTTGCCCGATGATTCCAAAACGCTTGCAGCCCACAAATTATTTGAGAATCTTTCGATTGATGAAAAGAAAGTGGCGATTCAAAATCGCAACACAACGTCGGCCAAAATTATTTCAACACTCAGTGGCGATCTTGATGCAATCATTTCGCGATGTTTGTGCCGCGATCCGCGCGGTCGCTACGACTCCGCGCTCGCTCTTGCGCAAGATTTAGAGCGCTTTCGCCGCGGCGAATCCGTGCAAGCGCGCCCCGACACGCCGCCACGAAGGCTCAAACGCGCGATCAATCACCACCCACTCGCGGTCTCGCTTGCGTTGATCACCATTCTCATTTTGGCGGCAAGTTTATTTACCGCGCGTTCAGAGCGCGCCGCGGCCCTGGCGGCACAAGCCTCGGCCTTAGCGGCCAAAGATCGCGCGGAGATCGCTTCGGGCGAGGCGCGTTCGGAGCGCGCCGCGGCCTTGGCGGCACAAGCCTCGGCCTTTGTGGCAAAAGATCGCGCGGAGATCGCTTCGCAAGGCGCCATCGACGCCACCAAGTTCATAACGGAACTTCTCACCGAAATTGTTTCTAAACCCAGCGCGGCTCCGCGAACCTCCGTGGATATTTTGAACGAGGCCTGTAAACTTGCCGGACTTCGCCTAAATAACGATCCAATTATGGAGGCGCGTGTTCGCGCGTCCATGGGTCACTTGTGGACTAGGCAAAATCGCAACGACCATGCTATCCAGGAATTTTCGCGAGCCATTGAACTTCTTCAATCGAATAATCAAGCGCGTCTGCTTGCGGAAACGGAACTACTATTTGCGGAATCACTTCGTGCTGACGGTTCGTTCGACGATGCGCGCCGCAACACCAATATGGCGCTTAAGGAATTTAAGGCCGAATCGCCACCCGACAACGACGATATTGCGCGGGCATTTTTTGAATTGGCCCTTATTTCAGCCGCAGAAGGTCAAAATGCAGATGCTGCGGCTTTCCATGAGCAAGCAAAAACGTCTTTGCAAAATGCTCCAGACCCATCCGACAAATTGGTTAAGAAAATGAAAAACTTCGCCGAAACGCTTACCAATACCGTAAACGCGCCCGTAAAGAAGTAAATTTATCCGCTTGCATCGACGACAATTTGCGGGCAATATTCAACTTCTCCAATGTCCCCTCTTGCAAAAACAATCCAATTTCTTTCGCTCATTCGCGCCAACGGTCCCGCGTGCCCCGGCGTGCGCATTGAAGGAAAATCAACGTGCATCATTGGGCGCGCCACTGATTCTGGTTTGGTGCTAGAAGATGAATCCGTTTCTCGCCGCCACGCGGTGCTTCGGCTTGACCGCAAGGGCGCCAGCATTGAAGACGCCACAAGTTCTCTTGGAACATTGCTCAACGGTGTTCGCCTTGAACCCAACGACAAAATCTATCTACACGATCGCGATGTCCTCACAATTGGTCCGTGGACATTTATCGCGCGCACAACCACAGATGATGGTGATAGTGAACAGGAAATTCCAGAACTTCCGCCCCCGCCGCCAACTGATTCTAAAGATCCATATCAAACCAGCGCCTCCATGTTGTTGCGCCTGCGCGCCGACGGCACGCTTGATCGCCAAGTTGGCTGGAATGATTTCTCCAAAATGTATGGCTCTGTCATCGCTGGTTTTGCCCGCAACGCCGGCGCCAAGCCGCAAGAAGTGGATGACATTTTGCAAGACGTCATGCTTGGTTTTTTCAAGCAATCGCGCCTGTTTGAATACGATCCCGCCAAGGGCCGCTTCCGCGGGTATCTCAAGCGCATCACCTTGAACGCCATTCGTGATCGCTATCGTCGCAAGCGTCCAAGCGTTGGATTGCCCGAGGATTTTGATCCGCCAGAAAAGCAAAGCGAAATGAACGCCGCGTGGGACCGCGAATGGACGGAGCATTTGCTGCGCCGCGCGCTTGAAAAAGTGCGGACCAATATTCAACCCAAAACGCTTGAGGCTTTCGAGCGCTATGGTGTTCGCGGCGAACCCGTCGCCAGCGTTGCTCAAGATTTACAAATGAGCGAAGCTTCAATTCGTCACGCTAAAATGCGCGTGCTTGATCAAATGCGTGAAGAAATTGCGCGCATGCGCGCCGACGAGGGCTAAGCCCTTCGCGCGTCTTATCTTTCTACATATATAATTCAATTCAGCGAAACAAACTATTTCGCCCACTACAACATCGCAGCGTAATGATCGTCAGTGGTTGCGTCATCGCAATGACATGCATAACTCTCCATTCAAATATCAGTATCACTCACTTCGTATCCACGACTCGCCGTCAAGCATCATGATTCGCTTGTCGCCTATCCATTGCAATTTCACCACAACCGCATCACCCGCATTTGGAAGCAATCGCAATTCATTTTCTTTCACGGACCA
>CAIWNO010000094.1 GCA_903914045.1 uncultured bacterium
GCCACGATTGAAATTTACGATACACAGAACTAGTCTTCAACTTACACATTTCACTTCAGTACAGTAAGGAAAATCACATGAATGCTTCTCAAATTAGCGGTCCGCAAAAATTCGCACTGATAGGCGCCGGCGGCTACATCGCTCCACGACATATGAAGGCGATTCGCGACACTGGAAACCATCTTTCGGCGGCATTTGATCCGAATGACAGTGTCGGTGTAATGGATAGTTATTTTCCTGATGCCCACTTCTTTACAGAGTTTGAGCGCTTTGATCGTCATATTGAAAAAGCCCGTCGCCGCGGCGAAAAAATGAATTATGTCAGCATCTGTTCACCTAACTATTTGCATGACGCACATATTAGATTTGCGTTGCGTAATGACGCGCACGCGATTTGCGAAAAGCCAATCGTTCTAAATCCCTGGAATATAGATGCACTGGAGGAAGTTCAGAAGGAAACAGGTAGGCAGATCTATACCATTTTGCAATTACGTCTTCACCCCGCCATCATTGCGCTTCGCGAGAAGTTTAAGAACGCGCGTGGCACAACGGATGTCGACATTGCATACATCACATCGCGCGGTCGTTGGTATCACCAAAGTTGGAAGGGCGAGCTCGCTAAGTCGGGCGGAATTGCCACAAATATTGGCGTCCATTTCTTTGATATGCTCTCCTGGATTTTTGGTGGGCAGAAGTCTTCTGTCGTAAACCTTCATCAGACAGATGTTGCTTCGGGCATTATCGAACTTGAGCGAGCGCGTGTTCGTTGGTTCTTATCTATCAATGCTGATCACCTTCCAGCCGAACAATTAGCCAAAGGCCAGCGAACATATCGCTCAATCACCATGGGCGGCGAATCGGTCGAATTCTCAGAGGGATTCACCGATTTACACACCACTAGTTACAAATCAATTATTGATGGTCAAGGATTTACGATTGGTGATTCACGCTGCGCAATTGAAATGGTGCACGGCATTCGCCACGCGCCAGTAGTTGGACTGGTTGGTGACTATCACCCATTGTGCAAGGTTGTTGCCAAGTGAGCGTAAATAATTTCACGGTTCATCCAACCGCTATCGTTGACGCTGGCGCACAGATTGGTGCGGGCAGTCGTGTGTGGCATTGGGTTCACATTTGTGGACAGGCGGTTATTGGTGAGAAGTGCTCGCTGGGGCAAAATGTTTTTGTTGGCAATCGTGTTCGCATCGGAAACAACTGCAAGATTCAAAACAATGTGTCGGTTTACGACAATGTGACACTTGAAGACGATGTTTTTTGTGGGCCGAGCATGGTGTTCACAAATGTGTACAACCCGCGTTCAGCGGTGACGCGTAAAGATGAATATCGAGACACCGTTGTGCGTCACGGCGCAACCCTTGGAGCAAACTGCACCATTGTCTGCGGGGTAACCATTGGTGAATTTGCGTTTGTAGCTGCAGGGGCGGTCATTAACCGCAATGTTCCCGCTTACGCGCTAATGGCTGGAGTCCCTGCGCGACAAATTGGATGGATGAGTGAGTATGGCGAACGTCTAGAGCTGCCCCTCACGGGAGATGGTCAGGCAAAATGTCCGCACACTGGACGTGTGTATCAACTTGTGGGCGGTCGCATCGAGAATAAAAAATCATGAGCATTCCATTTATTGATCTTAAGAAACAATATGAGGAAATTCGTCCACGCGTGCAAGAGCGCATCAATACCGTGCTTGAACACGGGCAATACATCCTTGGTCCTGAAGTGCAGGAACTAGAGAAAAAGCTTGCCGCATTCACTGGTTCGAAACACTGTATCACTGTTGCGAGTGGAACTGAAGCCCTTTTGATCGCGTTAATGGCCCTAGACATTCAACAAGGTGACGAGGTGATTACTTCACCATTTACATTTGCGGCGACTGGAGAAATGATTGTGCTTGCTGGTGGAAAGCCAGTTTTTGTTGATGTTGATCCACGCACATGCAATATTGATGTGACCAAGATTGCTCAGCGCATTACTTCAAAGACCCGCGCCATCATGCCGGTAAGTTTGTATGGGCAGGTGGCTGACATGGACATCGTTAATGAAA
>CAIWNO010000095.1 GCA_903914045.1 uncultured bacterium
GGTCTCATCAATGCGGTTGAGAAGTTCAGGGCGCAAATGCTTTTTCAATTCTCCGCGCACATGCGCTTCAATGATTGAATCGGGCTGGCCTTTCTCGGTCATTTCCAAAATGGCTTGCGCGCCAATGTTGCTGGTCATGACGATAATGGTGTTGGTGAAATCAACGGTGCGGCCTTGACCGTCGGTCAGGCGGCCATCATCAAGCACTTGCAACAGGACATTGCTGACATCGGGGTGCGCCTTTTCCATTTCGTCAAACAAAATCACGGCGTACGGACGGCGACGAATCGCTTCCGTCAGGCGGCCGCCTTCTTCGTAGCCCACATATCCCGGCGGCGCGCCGATGAGACGCGCAACGGAGTGTTGCTCCATGAACTCGCTCATGTCAATGCGCACCATGGCGTCTTGGGTGTCGAACAAAAATTCCGCCAGCGCTTTGCACAGTTCGGTTTTGCCAACGCCAGTTGGACCTAGGAAAAGAAAGCTTCCAATGGGTCGATGCGCCTCGCCCAAACCCGCGCGACTTCTGCGCACAGCGTCGGCCACGCTTGTCACGGCTTCGGCTTGGCCAACCACGCGTTGCTGAAGGTGTTCCTCCATGCGCAATAATTTTTCGCGCTCGCTTTCAATCAAGCGGCTCACCGGAATGCCCGTCCATTTGGCCACAACATGCGCAATTTGTTCGGAGTCCACTTCTTCATGCACCAACGCGGCGCCCGTGGCAATGCGCGCATGCAGAGCGGCCGACGCTGTCTTAAGGCGCGCGTCAAGGTCGCGCATTTCGCCGTATTGAATGCGCGCGGCTTTCTCAAGTTGGCCGGCGCGTTGCGCTTGCTCAAGTTCAGTGTTCTTGCGGTCCATTTCCAACTTGCACGCTTTGATGGCGTCCAAATCTTTTTTCTCCAGCTCCCACTGTGCCGTGAGTTTTCTATTTTGATCTTGCAGACCCGCGAGCTCCGCTTCAATGGCGTCAAGGCGCTTTCGACTGTCGGAATCTTTTTCCAACTTCAACGCCTCGCGTTCAATTTCAAGACGCATGATGTCGCGGCGAATCACATCCAGCACCGCGGGCATGGAATCATTTTCAATACGCAGGCGGCTTGCGGCTTCGTCAATTAAATCAATGGCTTTGTCTGGAAGAAATCGATCCGCGATGTAGCGCTGACTCAGCGTGGCGGCCGACACAAGCGCGCCATCTTGAATGCGAACGCCGTGATGCGCTTCATAGCGATCCTTCAAGCCGCGCAAGATTGCAATTGTGTCCTCGACACTTGGTTCGCCAACAAACACGGGTTGAAAGCGGCGCGCGAACGCGGCGTCTTTTTCAATATGCTTACGATATTCCGCCAATGTGGTGGCGCCAATACAGCGCAATTCACCGCGAGAAAGCGCTGGTTTCAGCAAGTTGCCAGCGCTAGGTGAGCCCTCGGTTTGACCCGCGCCAACAATGGTGTGCAGTTCATCCATGAATAAAATAATCGAGCCTTCAGCGGCGGCCACTTCGCGCAGCACGGCCTTGAGTCGCTCCTCAAACTCGCCGCGAAATTTCGCGCCCGCAAGCAGCGCGCCAACATCAAGCGACAGAATGCGCGCGTCCTTCATGCTCTCGGGGCAATCGCCATTGATAATTCGAAGCGCCAAACCTTCCGCGATGGCGGTCTTACCAACGCCGGGCTCGCCAATCAGCACGGGATTATTTTTCGATCGACGACTGAGCACTTGCATGCAGCGGCGAATCTCCTCGTCGCGGCCAATCACTGGATCAATCTTTCCGGATTGCGCGCGCTCGGTCAGATCAATGGCGTACTTCTTCAGCGCCTCCATGCCGCTCTCGGCGTTGGCGTCGTTGGCGCCAGTTGAACCACTGGCTTTGCGAATGGCTTCGATGGATTGCAGAATGCGCGAGTGAGTGACGCCCAGCGTGCTGAGCACTTCCTTGGCGGACGTTTTCGTTTCAGCCAACGCAAGTAACAGATGCTCGGTACTGACATAGGTGTCCTTCATGCGCTGCGCTTCACGCTCGGCGTCCGTGAGAATTTGTCCAAACGCAGTGCCAGGAGCGGCGTTGGCGCCTTGCACTTTTGGCATGCGTCGCAGTTCTGCCTCCGCCACATCGCGCACGCGGTTGGCGTCCACACCAGCGCGTTGCAAAATGCTGCTGGCAATTCCGTTTTTCTCCTCAACCACCGCAAGCAATAAATGCAGGGGAGTGAGCTCGCCGTGGCCCGCCAAATTGGCTTGGCTAAGCGCGTTTTGAATGGCTTCTTGAGCCAAGGTTGTCAATTTGTCAGTTCGCATTGTGTCAGGTCCTTTCAATTAAGCTGGTCAGGCGTCCCCCAAGGGCGCATGCTGGGCTCTTTGGTTTTAGGTAGCAATCTGTGTGCCACTGTTCATCATGCGAACAGGGAAATGTGCGGGCAAAACTTCTGGGCGATTATTCAGCCAACTCACAAGCCAGGCAAACGCATCAACAAGTCGCGGGCCTGGTCTGTTGAACATTTGATTGCCGTCCACCACTGCGATCGCATTTGGTTTGTTGTCCATCACGGCTGGAAGCAAAGGCCACCACTTTGTCGCGCGCAGCACATCAAGTTCTTGCCATGCGCGATCAAGCGAGAAGCCGCAGGGACAAATCACAATTCGCTCCGGCGCGGCGGCGATGATTTCTTCTGGCGAAAGCGCGCGACTGTTTGCATGCGCAACTTGCAACGAGTGTTGTCCGCCAGCCGCTTGAATAAGTTCGGGCGTCCAATGTCCGCCGCTAAATGGCGGATCGCACCACTCTAAAAACAGCACTTCTGGCCCAGGAATATAGGGATTTACGTAATCGACGGCGCTCCAATAGGCGCCACGCAATTCCACCATGGCGCGCTCAGCTTGTGCCTGCAAGTTCGCCGCTTCACCAATGACCAGCGCGTCGTCAAACATTTGCCAAATGCTCGCGGGGTTCAAACTCACCACGCGCGGCTTGGGCGAGATGTCGTTCGCAATGCGCTCCACGGTGCGCATATCAATCGAACACACATCGCACAAATCTTGCGTCAAGATTACATCTGGCTTGAGCGAGCGAAGCAACTCCTCGTTCAGTTCATACAAACTTGCGCCACCACTTCCCGTTGCCAGCGCCGCGCGAACTTGCGCGTCAATGTCGGCGCTGCTTGCGGCGTGCGTAATTTGTTTGGTCAAGATGGGGCGGTCTTGGATTTCCGGCGGATAGTCGCACTCATGGCTTCGACCCACCAAAAATGTGGCGCCGCCAATGCGGCACAAAAGTTCCGTGGCTGATGGAAGCAGGCTGACAATGCGCATTGGTGAATGCTAGGAAATGCGTTGCCCACGCGCATGAGTGGTTTCACAAAATATAAATCACTGAAATAAAAACGCCCCAACATTTGGAGCAGTGGGGCGCTTGCAATGTAGAAATGTTCTGAAATTGGGAATCCTAGATTCGAACTAGGACTAACTGAGTCAGAGTCAGTCGTGCTACCGTTACACCAATCCCCAAATGAATCACGCAACGTGAATTCACAGTCTAGCAGGACTTTCAGGGCATTTCTGAGCAGTTTTATGGCGGCAAGAGCAATGCGCGTTGACGACTGAATCACAATGACGCGTTGGTTTGGGCGCTGTTCTTCGCTGACTTGCGACCCAAAAGTTGCGACACCAAAATACCGGCCAGCATGAGCCCGCATCCCAAATATTCGCGGCTACTGAGGCGTTCTGAAATTAGAAACGCGCCCGCGATCGCCGCGAATGGACTTTCCATGCTCAATAAAATCGCGGCGTGCGTTGGCGGAGCTGTGCGTTGTCCAACCACCTGCAACGTGAACGCCACCGCAACGGCAAGCGCGCCCAAATACACCAAGGACATCCACGCGCTTGAAACATGCGACCACTCTGGAAGTCCGTTGCGCATCATGAATATGAACGCGATCAATCCTGTGACAAGAAATTGCACCGCGGCAAGTTCAATGGGGTCGCAGCGCGGCGCGTATCGCCCAATGATTAACACATGAATGGCCCAGACGACCGCGCAGCCCAGCACCAGCAAGTCGCCGCGGCTCATGTGCAATTCCGCGCTGACGCTGAGCAAATACAAACCGACCGTGGCCAATGTCACGCCAAGCCACGCCGACCAGCCAACGCGTTGGCCAAACAGCAAGCCAATTAACGGAACAAATAACACATACAAACCCGTGATAAAACCAGCGCTGCTTGCGGTGGTGCTTTCAATGCCTTTTTGCTGTAAATAGGCGGCAATCAGCATGGCCAGCCCCGCGAATAGTCCGCCGCTCCAAAGCAGCGCGCCTGGCGAGGACGCATTCACTCCGCGCGCGCGCCGAACAATAATCAACGGCGCCAAGATTGCGGCGCCCATAAGAAAACGAATGGCCATGATTGAAAGCGCATCCAAACTTTTTGCGGCATTTTGTTGCGCCACAAATGCCACGCCCCAAATCAACGAAGCCAACAGCAGCAGCACGTCCGCTCGAATTGTTTCTCGGCGCACAATCACGGTTTGTGGTGCGGGCAATGCACGGGGCCTTGCGCCATCAGCGCCTCGTCGGAATCTAGATTCAGCGTGGCGTTCACGGTCAGAAATGCATTTGGCTCGCAACTGAAACCAGTCGGTAGTGGAAGTTCAATGAGATAGCAGCGGCTGACCGAATCCCAGCGCTGATTGTTCACGCTGATGTCCTCCAAATCGTATCTGCAAGAATTGGATGTGCTGGATTTCGGATCTGCAACATTCAACCGCAGAATGCCAACGGACCGAGTTGTTTGGTCGTCTTGATCAAGGCATTCGATATAAATAGCCACCACGGGCGTCTTGTCAGTGGCGCGCAGCGGAAAGTAACTCATCGGGTGCACAATGATTTTTCTAGGACGAAACGGCCAACAATCTTTGGTGGGCAACGCCGCGGTTTCGATCTCGGTCAGCGCGGTTGAATCCGTATTGGTGGTTTGACACGCCGCAATCAAGCAGCAAATCAGCAGGGCAATCACTGGCAACGCTTTCATGCATTCAGCATAACGCTCAAACGAAATACATGAGCACGCTAGACTGAGTGCATGAAGACTTCACACCTGCTTTGTTTGGGCGCCACAATCATGTCCGCATTCTTTATGGGCTGTAACACGCTCACCACTTCAAACACCGCGCCTGGCACGCCAGCGCAAACGTCAGCCAATCAACCGCCGGCGACCAACGCCGCGCAATCCACTGAAGGACCTCGCCCCGCATTTTTAACGCCACGCTCCGACGGAACCTATGTTGATGTCAATGGTCGAGTGCTTGTGCCGCCAACCGTGATGTTGGGATTGACCATGGAGCAACCGGGAAAGGCCTTGTGCAAGCATTTGAATATCAATCCAGCGCGCACCACGTTGCTTGTGGACATTATTCCGGGTTTGCCTGGCGACAAGGCGGGGCTTGAGGATCACGACATTGTGATTGCCGTTGATGGTTCGCCAAATGCAAGCACCAACGACATTCGCAACCTATTGAAGAAGATGAAGCCGGGCGACACGATTACATTCATGATTCAACGCGGCAGTGAAAAGAAATCGGTCAAGCTGACAACGGTGCCGTGGATCGCCGAGCACATGGTGCGGCCGCTTCACGCTGGTTCATTCATGCCACCAAATCTGTCAAGCGCCGCCGAGCGCGAGGAAGTCCCACGCGAACTGATGCCAGTGATTGATCGCTTGAACCACATTGAGCAACAATTGAAGGAAATTCAAGCGGAATTGAAGAAATCTCCGCAAGCAACTCCGCGCTGATTCACGCCACGTTTGAATGGGTCATTGTGCAATGCGGACAGTGAACTGCGCAGGCGTGCGCTTGTTGGTTCTTGCTGAACATTTTGCAGATGTTATTGCTGACGTGCTTGCCACATTCTGACTGAAGTGATTTGGCTCAATACGTTGGCGAAATTATGTGGCGGCGACAAGTTCAATCACGCTGTACTGATCCAAATTCAGCGTGACCAATTCACCATCATCAAGGCGAATTTCAAGTCGATCCAACCACACTTTGTCATCGCGGCCATGCACAAACCAAGAGCCAGTCTTGGATTGTTGATAGCGCACCACGACGCCTTCCATGGTTGTGGTCCACACATCATGCGTCTGCGCATATTGCTGCGTCACTCGAACGCGGGTTCCGGCGGACATGGCTGGTGCTTCAAGAGACATGGGATTATAAGTGTAGCGAACTCATACTTCGTCGGCGACAGCATCGGGACCAACGGTGGCTTGGCTCATGGTGGCGCGCCACGCGGCGGACATTCTGCGCTGAATCACGTCGTTCACTCGTTCAAGCGTCCAACCCTCAAGCGTGGCGGTGAGTTGCGACAACGTTCGCGCTTTTTCAATGCGATACAGATCGCTGGTCATGGTGCTGGCGCGCGCCATGGCGCTTTCGCCAGACATAATCATGCGACTTTTGAACCCAATCTTGGCGCGGTCAAACTCAATTTGATTCACCCCAGATTCAAAGCGGGTCAATTCATCCAAGATGCACTTGCGGGTGGTGGCGGCGCGTTGCGGCGTGCTGCCGGCGTAAATCTGCAACACTCCGCGGTCGCGACCCGTGGCGGCGCTGGCGCCAACGCTATAGCAAAGTCCACGTTTTTCACGTACTTCCGTGAATAAACGGCTGCTGGCTTCGCCGCCCAAAATGACAGAGGCAATGCGGAACCCAAATGAATCTGGATCGCGTTCAGTGGGCGCGTCAAAGGCGAACGCCATATGGGTTTGCGAACTGGCCAGTGTGTAGTGATCAACGCCTCCGCTTCTAGGGCCAGCTGGTTTCGCTTCAACATTATTGCCACCCCACGCGCCAAAAAGTTCCTGCAACTTTGGCATGGCAATTTCTGGCGACACCGCGCCGGCAATTGAAAGAATGGATCCTTGCGCGACCGCGCGTCGCTTCCACGTGGCTCTGACATGTTCAGTTGTCAATGATTGTAAACCTGCCTCATCGCCGTAGCCCGTGCGATTGAAGGGCGATGGAAAGTGCAACTTCGCCAAGCGCAACATGACCAAATGTTGGGGATCATCTGGCAGCGCGTGCAACGCTTGCAATGAAAGTTGACGAACAGGCTCCAGATGTTCCGCATCAATTCTGGGCCGCAGAACCATGTCCGCGATTAGTTCAAGCGACGCGTTCAAGCGCGACGCCAACATGGTTGCGGAAATTAAAACATGATTGGCGTTGACGGTGGTGCTGCGATCGCAACCCAATGTGTCAAGCGCTTCGCTGAATGCGCGGCTGTCTCGCGCGCCAGAGCCGCGCACAATAAGCTCTGAAAGCAGCGTACTTTCCCCTTCTCCAGCACTTCCTTCAGGATCGCCGGCGGTGCCCGCGGGAATGGCGAAGGAGAGCGATGTGGTGGCCATTCCTGAAATTGGTTCAAGGGCCACGGTGAGGCCGTTGCTGAATTTTTCAATAATGATGCTCATGATGTGTTCGCTTTCAAGAGTAGATCAGAAAGCCATTGCTCGGCGGTGTGCATGCCAACTGGTTGATGACGCAGCCAATCCGCAATGCGCAGCGCGCCAACCGCAAATAGATCGCGGCTCATCGCGCGGTGTTGCAACGACAAGATTTCATTGTCCATTGCAAAGGTCACGCAATGATCGCCAACCACATCACCTTCGCGAAGACTGTGAATGTTTGTGTTCGCAATCTCTCCACCACTTGCGCGAACCGCCTCCGCCAAAGCAAGAGCGGTGCCAGAAGGAGAATCTTTTTTACGCGTGTGATGCGTCTCTTGAATTGTGATTAAGGCTTGTGAACCCAAAATAGTGGTGGCAACGGACGTCAAACGGGTCAAAATTGCGATTCCAAGTGAAGAATTTGAAATTTTTATTGTGGAAATCTTTTGCGACGCATTTTGAATGGCCGCCAGAGTTTTTTCACTCAAACCAGTTGTTCCAACAAGCAATGCGGCCTTCAATGTTGTTGCAATCTCAACCGCGCGACGCGCGCCAAGGTCGGATGAAAAATCCACTACAACATCCGCATTTCTTACTGTTTTTGTAATTTCATCAAGCGCGCAAATCATAGTGATGCCCTCAACTTTAGAGGCCGCATGTTGTATGGCTTGACCCATTCTTCCATTGGCGCCAACAAGCACAAGTTGAAGAGGTTTTGATGGTTGAAAAGGTATCAAAGTGGTCCGATTTTAAAAAAGTTTCAAAATGTTGTGTAAAGGTACTTCACAAGTCGTGTCGATAAAGGTACAAGTATGTGCGGAGACGCTACTGTTACGCAGCGCCTCCTCACTCCGACAACCTAGCGTAACGCATGGGAGCCACACAATGGCTAAGAAGAAGAAGGCTGCTAAGAAGAAGGCTGCTAAGAAGA
>CAIWNO010000096.1 GCA_903914045.1 uncultured bacterium
AATGCTGGTCGACTTTGACGAGGGCATTCAAGAGTGGCGCTATCGACATGTGAAGATGGTGGAGCGCACCATTGGCACAAAGACTGGAACCGGCGGCTCCTCCGGCGTGGACTATTTGCGCGCCACTCTTTTTCAACCAAGTTTTCCCGACCTTTGGGAAATTCGCGCGCAACTGTAAACACCCATTCTAGTGCGCACAGCGTGGGCAAATGCGCAACATGCGTTCTTGCAACATGCTTAGCGAAATAGTTGATGAAATAGTTAGCGAAATAGTTGATGGAATAGTTGGCGCAATCGTTGGCGAACTAGTTGGCGAACTTGCGCTGGTAAATATGAGTGAAAGTGTTGCCAGCAAAAAACTTCTTCGCCGCGCGGGCAATCCGTTAGCGGAAAGAACTTCCCGCGGCGTTGGTCACGCGCACGCGGCCATTGTCCAAATCCCACACCGCGGCTTCGGCCTTGATGGGCGAACCCTTGCCCTTCTGCATCACGGTGATGGTGCGACCTGCACGCGCCGTCAGCGTGGCCACTTTGGTTCGCAGGTCATAATCAAACGCGTCGCACTCCACATCAACATCCGGAGTCCTGACAAAAACCCTGCCAAGCGCGCGAATTCGCAGCAATTTCACAGGCGCGCCAAAATCAACTGGCGTGGCCTCCGTGGCCTCGGCCTTCACTGGCGCGGCCTCCAAACGTTCCACCGTATTTTCAAGTTGATCGGCCGTCAGCGTCAGCGTGTCTTGCGGGCGCAGCCCCGCGTGGATCAATTCAACGCCGCCATCAAGCGTAATGCGATAGCGCGTTGCGCCATCGCGATTCATCACCAACGATGTGTCCCAGCTAAAGCGCGTTGAGCCGCGCGCATCAAACAAGGAAGGCGGCGCGGGCTTGGCGCCTTCATCGTCGCGGTCAAAAACTAAAAGCGTTCCAGCCGTTGGAACATTCGACTCGCCAGAGATGACATTGTGAATCACCTCGCTCGACATCAGTCGAAATAAACGCGGCTCATCGGTGCGATCGTCACGGCCCCACGCGCGGCTTTCAATGCGAACTTCTCCAATGCCATGAATTTCCTGCAACGATGAAGTCTCCGAACTCAAGCCACTTCGCTTGGCGGCGTCGCCGGCTTGATCAAGCGCGTTGGTGTCGCGGCCCAATGTCAAAACCGCTTTATTCGCCGTGAATTGATCCAGTTCCCGCACGGTGCGATCGGCGCTGGCGCGCACATTGCCACGCAAATCCAACGTGGCGCGGCCAACTTTATCTTTGACATACTTCATTCCATCATTCCACAAGGCCTCCATTTGCGGCTTCTCTGGAATCGCAGGTCGCGCCACGGGCTTGGGCGTGGAATCCGCAATGGCCTTTGGCCAATAGCGAAAGCGTCCTGTTCCAGGCGCAAGAGCGCTGCCGGAATCTTCGTCCACCGTGAGTTCATTCATCGCATCCGCCACCACATTGCCGCGAACCAAAAGTAAATCGGGCCCACGCAACGCCACTCGCTTGGCGGGAATATCCGCGTCCATGGTGGTGGCCCACAAGCGCGCGTCCTCGGCCAGCAACGCTTGCACCGCGCCTTTGGATTGCACCACCGACAACTCCATATTTTCCGTGGCCGATTCCTTGCCCATCACTGGTCGGAACGAGCAATCAAGTGAATCAGTCCACAAGCGTTGCCCCTTGTCTTGCGCTTCAACGCCGCCGGTGGCCAACAATCGCTTGGCCTTGGAACTTCCATTTTCAGTTTGCTCCATGGACAAATCAATTGTCGTGGCGGACAAACTTGAACCTTCAGGCTGACGAATAGCCATGGCCCCGCCGTCCGCAAAAATTCTTTCAACCGCGGAACCTTTTCCTGATTTAAAACAATTCACCAAGAGTCGCTGCGCCACCATGCGCACCTCTTCGGCGTCGGCGTTCACATCGCCGTAGAAATCCGCCTTGTACAACTTGTTGGCATTTTCCCCCGGCTCAAACTCCAAATCCACAGACTTTTTCCACTGAATTCGAACAGTGCGCGCGCTTGCGCCCAAATCCGGCGGACCCATCACTGCGTTGGAAGCGTCGCCACTTGCGATGGCTTTTTGCGCCACATTGGGCGCGGCGGCCATGGCAGAAACCACTGCGTCGCCGCTGCCAATTCGCATTCGCCCCGCGCCCTCCAAATGTCCCTGCCCAGACTTGCGCGCAAGATCAAACGCCTGACCCTCTAGGTCAAGCCGCGGACTGACCAACAAAAATGGCCGCTCGCCGTAGCCGCGCAGCGACATGCTTTCAATTCCAGTTTGATAGCGCATGCGTCCGCAATCAATGCGCGCTTGGCTTTTCTCGTCATACAACTTCGCGGGCGCTCCTTCAATTTCAAGCCGCACGTCTTCGGCGTGTGGCAACTGATCCAAGGCGTCGGTGGCCACGGTCATAACCAATCGACCCTTGTACTGAATTTGAATGTGATCAGGCTTCGCCTCGGATGCGGCCATTGCCAAGACCAATGGCGACACGCGCCAGTCAATCGCCGATGACATGAGCGCGTTGGATGGCTGCAAGACTTGCGTGGGAAATGCGCGCGTCAGATTTTGTCCCACCGCATCACTTTCCATGCTGAACACCATGGACAAGCGATCGCCATTGATTTGCGTATTGCCTTCGGTTGAGGTTCGCAACACGCGCACATCATTCTCCAAAATGAGTTTGTAAAAACGCTTCGATGTTGGAGGCGGCGCTTTTGTTTTTAAATCCACCTTGGCCACGGTCGTTGGTGGCGCGCTTGTGCCAATGACCGCAGGCGTTGCGCTAGCTGACGTGACAGCGGTTGTGGCAGGCGTTGTGGCTGGCGCAATCACAGGCGACACCGCAACATTTGTTGGACTACTAGGCGCGTTGGCTGTCGCACTGCTTGGCGCACTGGGTGTCGCACTGCTTGGCGCGCTCACAACTCGCTCAATTTCAATCGCGCTCAATGGTCGCTCCACGGTGAGTCGATCAATTCCCTTGCCGTCCTCGGTCAGCAACATGGTCAAGCCTTCGCCTTCAAATTGCAGCGCTTCTGTGATGACTTGCACCGACTTGTCGCAACGAACTTCTCCAAGAACGCTGTCAAACATGGCCTCGGGCGCGCGAATGACAATGGCCGCTTGATCTTTGGAAAGATCAATTGCGCGGCCTTGAACAGGTTTGAAAACTTGAATCACAACATGACCTTCAAGCTGACCGCTTTCAAGCGCGCGCTTGGGAACACGCATGCGACCATGATCCGCCCGCATGGTGATAATGCGTCCACCCGAAGGAAACATATTCGCCCGCGGAGATTCCATGCGCAACCACTTGTCTGGCTCGGGGTCAATTCGCGTGGCTTGATATTGCTGCTCAAGACGACCTGTGTCGTCGGCAACCTGTACCCATGCGCCTGATTGCAAAGAAATCTGGTCAGCTTGCAAAGGCTTTGTTCCACTTTCAGCCTCCTCGCGAGTTAACGCTTGCGGCTTTGGAACATCTTGGGCGTCAACAATTCGCGGCGTTCGTTTGGCGGAGGACGGCGCATCACCCACTTGTGATGCGATGACAATCGCGATCACGCCAATCACCACTCCAACCGCGGCCGCGACCCAAGGCAAATACCGATTTCGTCGCAGGGACATTAACCCCATGCCTCCACTGCGCTATCCCATTCGCCCGATGATTTCAGCAAGAATTCAACGGCTTCACGCACCGCCCCATGTCCGCCATTCTTGGTGGAGTGCCACTTCGCGGCGGCCTTCACTTCATCCACCGCGTCGGCCACCGCCATTGGATATCCAACCATCTTCAACATGGGCACATCAGGCAGGTCATCACCCAAAGCCGCCGTATGACTGGCGGAAATATTGAGATTTTTTAAAAGCTCCTCAAGAACTTTTTTCTTGGGTCCACTAGCGGAGATTAAATTTTTTACTCCAAGTCCATCCAGTCTGTGCCGCAAAGCCATACCGCCACGGCCAGTGATAACGGCGATTTCTTTTTTGGCTTGCAACCACGCTCGAATCGCAAAGCCGTCCCGGACATTGAAACGTTTGGTTTCACAACCCGCGTCGTCAACATAAATTCCGCCGTCGGTTAGCACGCCGTCCGCGTCCAGAATTAAAAGTTGAATATCCGCTGGTGAACTAAGCGCTTGCATGCCGTAAGACTAACGCAATCGGCGATTAAATTGGAGCCTGGCGGCAACCCATCACATGGATGCGCTTTGATGCGCGTTGGCGCGACAACTATGAGTGGTTGCATGTGATGTGCGTGGCCCAAAGTCAACCATGCAATCAACCCATCAACAACAACGCTGTGGCGTCATATGCCGAGTGCGTTCCAGCGGCCAAGCCAAATCCGCGCAGTTGAAACACAAGTCCAAACCACGCGCTGGCAAGTAGTAAAAAAATAACGTGCCCCCATTGCAGCGCCCCGCTTGAGTCGCGAATCGGGTGATAGACGGTGAATAAAAGAGCGCTCACAAACAACGCAATCCCCCACGCCGTTTGCTCGCTGATCTTGGCCACATCAAACAACAACATGTGCAAGCCACCCATCAACGCCATTCGAAATAGCAACTCCTCATATATTCCCGCGCCCGCCGCCATGGATGCCCGTCCCACAAAATCAAGCGAGCGAATCGATTCCTCGCCAATTTGACCGCTTGACATCATCAAGCGCGCTCGACCGATCACAAGCGCGACAACCAACAGCGGCGCCGAAAGTGCGAAGCTTTCCAGCCACATATATGGAATGGTTCGCCAGCGAATCTTCCAAGGAAGGCGCGCGACCAATTGCCAAATGAATAAAGTCAATATCAACGCCAACGACGGCAAGGACATTGTGGAAACATGCAAATCCTCGGCGCGAACTCCGAAGAGCCGGAAAAAATCAACGAATCCGCCATGGGCGCGGTTGGTTAAAATGTGCTCATCTTTGCGTAACCAAAACACAAGTCCAAGTTCATAGAACGCGACAAGAGGCGCCAAGAACGCAAAAATTTCAAGAGGACAATTGGATCTCTCGGCGTAATTGAAAGCCAAGCCAGATCCCGCTCCGTGGGCGGCACCGCGAACAGCGGGTCGTCTCAAGCGGACTTACTGGCCTTGGATTTGGACTTGGTTGGCTTGACCGCGGTTTCAACTTTGGGCGAACGAAGCGCGTTCAACTTACGGGCCAACAAACTTTTGCGGCGCGCGGCGGTGTTTGGATGAATTGTCCGCTTGCCGGCAACGCGATCCAATATGGCCGTGGCGGAGCGCAGTTGTTGTTCGGCTTTGGCAACATCGCCGCCTTGAACTGCGGATAAGAACTCACGCATTCTTTCCTTCACCAACCGCTTGCGGTGGTTATTGACGGCGTTTTGCTTCTTATTTTGACGGACTCTTTTTTCAGCTGATTTACTATTAGGCAATTTGATCTCCGAGGGATCGGCAAGTATCACCAATTTCAACAAGAAAGGCAAGTGGCATTTCCATTTTCCTCTTGACGAAAACCCTCCCACGTATCACACTGCCATTTCGGGCATTTCGCCCCGGAGACCCCCCCTCGAATGGCTATTCGCCCCGCCGGATCCGGCGTACTCGTAACACTTGTTGTCTTTGTTCTAACCACAGTTGCATTTTTAGTGGCTTCAGTGGTGCTGTATTCGCAAATGCAATCCGCCACCTCGGAATCCAAAAGAATCAGCGATGAGAAGAAAGCCTGGAGCGGAAAAATTGAAAACGCCAACAAAGAAATTGAATCCATCAAAGCCAGTGAGGCGGCGTTGACCAAGGACAAGGATTCCTACAAGTCCAAACTGAATCAACAAGAAAGCGCCTTACAAAGCCGCGACAAACAGATCGCCACGCTTCAATCCGAAGTAGACAACCAGAAAAAAATCCTGGCTGAAAATGAAGAACTGTACAAGGCGTCAAATGCCGAAATGAAACAAACCACTGCTCCATTTTCTGGCGCGACAACCGCCTACTCCCAAAATGTGCAGGAGATGAAAAAGATCGCCAGTGATTCCAAAGACGAAGTCGAACAACGCTACCGAGCACGCATTGAAGAAATGCAAAAAAATATCGACGGCCTTGGCGCCGAGCGGGACAACCTTCGCACGCGCCTTGATCAAGCCGAGAAAAAACTTATTGTGTTCGAAGTCAAACCCGAAGATCCATCCAGCCTTGTGGACGGACACGTCATTGAAATTGGCGGGCCAGATAACACGATCTATCTTGACATTGGTCAAAAACACCGCGTTATTCCTGGAATGACATTCGAAGTATTTTCAACACCTGAGCAAGTGCAAAACAATAAGGGCGGCGCGCCGCGTGGCAAAGCCAGTATCCAAGTTTTGCGCGTCACCAATGACACTTCCACGGCGCGCGTTACGCGCAGTTCTCCCAATCAACCCATCAATCGCAACGATGTGCTTATCAACGCCGTGTACAGCCCAACGTACACCTATCGCATGATGGTGTATGGAAAATTTGATGTGAACAATGATGGACAATCTTCCACTGGCGAAGCCTCTGTCATTCGCAATCGCATTCAAGAATGGGGCGGTCAAGTTGTGGACAGCGACAAAGTCACAGGCGATCTGGACTTTATTGTCATTGGAAATCCGGCGCCAGAACCTCTCCCGCTTTCGGCCAGCGCCGGGGACATTGAGATTCAGGCTTACACCCAAGCCAAGAATGACTATGACACCTACAACCGAATCATGAAAGAAGCCATGGACGCGCGAATTCCTATTTTAAACTGGAATCGTTTCCGTACTTTGACCGGTCAAGGCAACTAAATCATGAGTGCCGCATCCAAGCGGCTGATCCACCTTTCGCACTATGCGCTTGCTCGCGGATTCGCCTCCTTGTTTCATTTGTTTGAGGCTGAACAAAACATGCGGACTGCGGCCATGTTGGCCCGCATCTTCACGCATCTGGGCGCGCATCGTTTGCAAAGGGCTGGCGTGAATATCCGCCGCGCCTTTCCCGATATCAACGAGGCGCAGGTCAATCTTCTGGCGGACAAAAGTGTGGAGAGCATGTTTCAACTTTTCATGGTGGAAAGCATGCTGACGCCGCAGCGTCTGCACGCGCGCAATTGGCCCGACAATATCAAGCTTGGAACGGTTGGACCGCATATGGATTATTTGCTCTCCAAACAGCCCGCGATTTTTGTCACGGGTCACTGCGGCAACTGGGAATTGCTTGGGTTTGCATTGGCCGTGCTTGACTTTCATCTCACCGCGGTTGCCCGGCCTTTGGACAATCCATATTTAGACAAATGGTTGCTTGGCATGCGTCGACGCGGCGGACTCAGCGTGCTCTCCAAATGGAATGTCACGCAAGAACTTCAAAATATCATTCTTGAAGGCGGGCGCATTGGTTTCATTGCCGATCAAAACGCCGGAGACGACGGGCTGTTTGTTCCGTTCTTTGGGCAAATGGCCAGCAGTTATAAAAGCATCGGGCTTCTGGCCATGCGATTTCGCGTGCCTGTGTTTGTGGGCACCGCGGTCAGGGAAACAGACCGCCTGAAATACCGATTGGAAATTGTCGATCGAATCAATCCCGAGGATTGGGAATCTTTGGAAGATCCCCTGTTCTATATCACCGCTCGATTCAATCGGGGTATTGAGAACTCAATTCGACTTGCGCCTGAACAATATTTGTGGGTGCATCGCCGCTGGAAAAGCCGTCCAAAATGGGAACGCGAAGGCAATCCAATGCCAGAACGCGTGCAAAATAAACTTGCTTCATTGCCCTGGCTCTCGCCGCAAGAGTTGGATCGTCTTGTCCATCCACAACCACAAAAAGTTGCGACAAGTTGAAATTTTCTTCCTGCATTCAATTCAACTAGCCCAACATTTTTTCGTTCACACCGTTACCCTTATCCACTCAATATGTCACCGCTCGTACTGGTCATTCTTTCACGAACCAAAACAAAAGATGGTTCCCTAAGCGCAATTGGCAGCCGTGCGGAGGTTGCGCACGCGCTCTCCCTGTGCAATACCAGCGCGGACATTGAAGGCGGAGATGTTTTATATGGCCCAGGAATTGAGATTCAATTGTCCCCAAAACAAGATCCTGTTTTACAAATGCTTTTTACCGTCACCGATAAAGATATCTCGCAGCCCGTGCTGAAACGTCTGCATCAACAATTGCAATGGAAACTTTTGGATCCTGAAACTGGCGATGAATACTTTCCCCCGTGAATGGCGTGTGACGCATTCAATTCACTCCAACGTTTCACTTTCAATGCCGGCGACTTCGCCTTGCAACTTCATTTGCGCGTAGCGGCGCATCCAATTTTCCCACGTCTTGCCCGCGGCCGCGTCCTTGCCCGTGAAGCACAATGTTTGAATTGTTGATTGCTCCACGGTCATGCGCGCGCGTCCATCCTTGGGAAGAATGCGAACCGCATGGGGCGAGGCGTTGGTGCGCTTGAGATCAAACACATAGCCTTCAATCGCGCTGCCGTCCTTCAGCTCCAGCGTGACGTCGCCACGGAAACTGCACGCGGCCTGCAATCCCTCTTCAAATGCGGCGGAGTGTGCGCAGTCAACACGCATGTTTTCCAATTGAATTTTTGCGCTTGCGTTTTTGCCAGCATTTTCGCCAGCATTTTCGCCAGCATTTTCACCAGCGCCCGCTTTGATATTTGTTTCAATCATGTGTGTACCGTTCACTCTGTGTTGGCCAAAGACTGCGCGGCCAGCGCCTCATCAAGTTGGCGAATCAACGCCTCAACATCGGCAATGGCTTTGTGCATTGAATTGCAGCCTTGGGCCACGGTCATTGGGTCTTTCACGCCTTTCGCTTGACTACGCGCGATCAATGCGCCAGCTTGATCCTTTAGGCTTTGCGCCAAAATACATGCTTCACGCAAGGCGTTCAGCCTTGGATCATTGCTTGCGACGCCATGCAGGGCCGCTGTTCCAGAAAGTCGAAGTGAGGAATTCGGCTCCGCCGAGGGCTTCACTTCAGTCACGCGGGTCGCCACTAAAGGCTTCCCAAAAAAGGATCCATCCATACAGTATATTCTCGCAAATATGGACGGATTAGGCAAGGTGCCTTATTTCCCCAAAATGACTGATTTGTGCTTGTAAAATACCTCAGTGGAACCATTTCAATGCACATAACTGTGACTGGCGCCGCTGGCTACATTGGGTCGCACGCTTGCCTGAAGTTGCTTGATGATGGCCACCAGGTGCATGGCTTGGATAATTACTCGCGCAGCTTTGAGCGAACCGTGCAGGCACTGCAGCGCGCGGGCGGCGATCGCTTTCATTTTACGCGGGTTGAACTGAATGATCAGCATGCCACAACCCAGGCCTTGAAATTGCATGCGACGGAACTGGTCATGCACTTCGCGGCTTTCGCCGTGGTGCCAGAAAGTGTGAAATTTCCGCTGCTGTATTGGCACAACAATGTGGGCGCCACGGTGTCACTGCTCAACGCCATGGACGCGGTGGACTGCGGCAAATTAATATTTTCAAGCACGTGCGCCACATACGGCGAGCCCGCGCCAGAACACATTCCAATTGGCGAGGATTGTCCGCAGCGGCCAACGCACGCATACGGAGAAAGCAAACTTGCTTGTGAACACATGATGCAAGCGTGGGTGCAATCACACGCGCTTGCGGAGCGCGATCGCGGCGTTGTGTTCCTGCGCTACTTCAACGTGGCTGGTGGCGATCACTTGGATCGCATTGGCGAGGACCACGATCCCGAAACGCATCTGATTCCAATTTGTTTGCGCGCCGCCACCGGACGCCACGCGCCATTGGTTGTGCACGGCAATGATTATCCAACGCCAGACGGCACATGCATCCGCGACTATGTGCATGTTGAAGATTTGGTCCAGGCGCATATCGAGGCGATCAACTTGATTCCGCGGCGCGACACACTGGCCATGAATGTGGGAACGGGCGTTGGTGCCAGCGTGCTTGAAGTGCTGCGCGCGTGCTCCTTGGCCGCGGGACGCGAGGTTCCATTTCATGTTGGAGCGCGCCGCAATGGAGATCCGCCGCGGCTTGTATCAAATCCCGAAAAAATAGTTGGCTTGACCAATTGGCGGCCTACGCGCTCATCGCTTGAAGACATTGCGCGTAGCGCGTGGCGCTGGGTGAATCGATAAAAGAATCGGCGCACGCCGCGGGCGTGATTTAAAATGGAAGTGAAATGCCGGCGTACAACTGAATGCTGTTGCGGCCATCATTGTTGTCGGCCACGTTGGCGTTAGAAATATGCGCCCAGCGTATTCCAGTAAGAATGCGGGCGTTTTGGGCCACTTCAAATGAGGCGCCCACGCCAATTCGAGGCGTAAAATTTACGGATGAACCACTCGATGGCACGTTGGCGCCGCTGAACATAAGGCCAACGCCAGCGTCGGCGTAGATGCTCCACGTGTCGCGCGCCAAAAAATGCCAGCGAAACATGAACGCGGGGCCGGCGCCCCAGGTGTTGCCGCCACCTTGTGAGAACCACGCGACTTCTGGTCCAAAATCAAAACTGAAATTGTCAATTAAAAACCAACTTGCGTACCACGCGCCTTGCAATTGATTGTCGCTGTCAAAATCATTCATCCAACTGCCTTCAAGTTCCCAACGCCACGAACCCTTGGCACCAAATTTCGCCGGCGCATTATCCTTGGTCGGCGCGGCCTTGGCGCTGGATGATGTTGGAGTGATGGCGTTCTGCGTGCTTTGGGAGATCATGCACATCATTGGCGCGCTGTCGCTTAGCAATGAATTTGTAAATGTTGCGGATTCAATTGGCGCCACTGGGTCCATGCTTGACATGTTTGTCATGGCGGCAAGCGCTGTCACTGCGGATAAAATTGGCACGCATGAATGGTAACACTGTTGTGCCACGCGTCTTGCGCGGCGTCACGTCATGCGGGCGCGCGATATTTCATTTTTTGTTTCAAGATGCGCGGTCAATCAGTTCGACGCTTCACACGCTTGCATTCATGTTGTGAAACCATGTGTAAAAATAACACCGCCGTCTGGTCGCTCCGACACGCACAGACGGCGGCTCCCGCAACCCCTATAGGATTGCGCTGATGAGTTTTCCGGCAAAGCACAGTATCTATCCAAATTGGCCAGAATCAATGGCCGAAGCCAAACTTCCTTGGAATCTTTGCAAATTTATTTTGAACGCCTAAGCCCTTGTTTTAATTGTGTTTACAGAAGCACCTCGCTTAAACGCCGCAAATTAAAGGCCTACATATTACGCACAAAATTCTCCTTCACCCAAGAATGCCAAATGCTTGTTTTTGCGCTTTGCAACAGCCTTCGTAGGCACCAAGACAGCCGCATGTTGATTATTTATTGAAATTGAGGGGTCTTACAGACCACAGAGTGAGCCAAAAATGACAAGGCTAGGCCTTGGCACCCATAGACCTTTAGTCTTTGGGCCGCTCGCTTACAGGCAGCACCGAGCTTGGCACTGGAAGCACATTCTTGGGCGCGGGAGGAACCGGAGCGTTCTGCATTTGCGTCACGGCCGCTTCGGCGGTTTCCATTTCAGGCGCCTCAAATAAACGGGTGCGCAAATTCTTGGCGCGCTCCAACACCGCCGCCTCATCGCTGTCCGTTGGAATCATGGTGAAATGCCACTTCACGCGGCTGGTCAACTTGGCTGGAATAACTTCCGCAATTAGATCGGCGCCAACAAAATCCCAGGCGGGTTCGTCGGCATCACCAAAACCAGAAATAGGCTCAAAGCCATCGCGTCGAAGACGAACATCGTAACGACCGTAATACGTGAACTCAATTGAACAAGGAGTTCGACCCACTTCGCGATCGTTCAACCACACCAACGCGCCTTCGGGTTCGCTGGTGATTTCAATAGTGCGACGAACGCACGCGCTCATCAAGCCCAGCGCAAGAATGCAAGTCAGCAATCTCATGCGCACACTGTAGCGAAATCTGCCGCTAGCATCTGCAGCATGCCGCTTCTAGAAGCCAACGCGTTGCAGAAAACATATGGTCACCGCCGCGTGGTCGATCAAGTCACGTTTCATGTCAGTGAGGGTGAAATTGTTGGTTTACTTGGTCGAAACGGCGCGGGAAAAACCACCAGTTTCCGCATGGCCATGGGCATGATCACGCCTGAAAGTGGCAGCGTGAATTTTCGCGGTCAAGATGTGACCTACTTGCCCATGTGGCGCCACGCCAAGTTGGGCATGGGGTATCTCAGCCAAGAGCCAAGCGTTTTTCAGCGGCTCAGCGTGGAGGAGAATTTGCTGGCCATCTTGGAGACCATTCCTAAAATTTCCTCCAAGGAGCGTCTGTCGCGTTGCGACGCGCTGCTGTCGCAATTTGGTTTGCAAATTAAACGCAAGGAGCAAGCGCGCACATGCTCTGGTGGCGAGCGTCGGCGCTTGGAAATTGCGCGCGCGTTGGTGACGCAACCCGCCCTCATTCTTCTTGATGAGCCCTTCGCCGCGGTCGATCCACACACGGTGGAAGAGTTGCAAAATGAAGTCCGCACATTGGCCAAGACTGGCATCGCCATTTTGGTCACCGACCACAATGTGCAGCAAACACTGCGCATTTGCGACCGCGCCTACATCATTCATGAAGGAAAGAATTTGCGCGAAGGCACTCCCAAGAGCATCATCAATGATCCAATGGTGCGCGAGGCTTATTTAGCCGGCACATTCCGCGGCAATGAGTTCGACTGACGCGCTTTCAAATGGTTTTACTTTGACTTTGCCATGAATTCAATGGCCACCTTTGACACAAGCGATGGCGACGCTTCAAGTACTCGAAAGCGCGCGCCGTGACTTTCAAACACCGCCCCACTTTCGGGCACGCGACCAAGCACGCTTAACACAAAGCCAGCGATGGTGTCAAAGCCATCGTCCTCTGAAATATTTAAATTCAGTTTGGCGTTCACCTGCGCAATGCTGCAACGGCCATCGGCTTCAATTCTTCCAACAGCCAATTCGCGAATGGATGGGTCTTCATCGCTTGATGGCTCATGCTCGTCGCGAATCTCGCCCACGATTTCTTCAAGCACATCCTCAATCGTGACCAATCCCGCCGTGCCACCGTACTCATCAACTACAAGCGCCATGTGAACTTTGCCGCGTTGAAATTCTTTTAGCAAGTCGCGCACGCGTTTGGTTTCTGGAACACGAATAGGTTGGCGCAACAATGGACGCAGACAAAAGTCCGGCGCCGTGGCGCCAAGCCATCGCACCAAATCTTTCACATACAACACGCCCACAACGTGGTCCAAACTTCCCTCGTAAATCGGAATGCGACTGTGGCCTTCCTCATGAATCACGGAGCGAATCTGAGCCAAATCATCGGTGTATTCAATGCCCTCCACCGCGGTGCGCGGAGTCATGATGCTGACCACCAGGGTCTCGCTGAGCTCCACCACATTCTGCATAATCGCGGCGCTGGCGGAATCAATACCACCCTGGCGCTTGGTGTCCTGAATGCTTTCAAGCAACTCCGCGCCAGATTCGTTGGTGAGCATTTTTGCGCCCACCAGACGGCGCACGCCTTCGTCCAAAATTTCCGCCACCGTCACAAGCGGGCGCAAGACAAAATCAATCACGCGCAGCAGCGGCAACGTGGACACGATTAAACCAACCGCCGCGTAGCGAGCGAACGCCGCGCTGATCACGCTTGTGAAAAGCCAAATGCAACTGGCGGCAATGACAAACGCCGTGCTTAAATTTTGCCACGTCAGACGACCCTCATTGTCCCCCAAACCAACAAGGGCAATCAACAACAACGCGAAGAAACCAACGCGGCCAATGGCGCGCAGAAATGCCACGGCGTGATCGACCTGCGTTTTGCGCTTGAAGATCCAGTGATCCGCCGCCGCGCGGCCGCCACGCTCCAAGCGCCGTTGCAACGCGCTGTCACCCACCTGCACAATGGCCAAGTTGATGGCGGAAAGCAACATGGTGAACACAAGATCCGCGGCCGCGGCTAGCAATACCCATGGAACGGTCATGGCTTGATGGCTCCAAAAATTTCTCCCAGTCCAATGGCGCGCAATAAACGATTTTCCTCGCCATGCATGGCGGCAAAATCAACTGGCGTTTGGTCATCCATGCCACCAGCGTGCAGCAAACCGTGCAGGCAATACAGCAGCAATTCGTCGCGAAGTTGGTGATTCAATTCTGTGGCGCGACGAGCGGCTTCGTCAACGCACACGGCCACATCGGCCTCGTCGCCATCGGCAAAGGTAAGCACATCCGTGGTGGCTGGATTGTTCATGTGGCGCATATGCAACTCACCCATGACTTGATCATTGACGCATTGCACCGTGAAGCGCTTCAATATTGGCGCGCCAGCGTGTTGCAACTCACTCAATTTTTTCGCCAGCCACTGCGCCATGTCGGGTGGAATCAAATCGCCATGAAGAACTGCTATTGCATGCTCACTCTGCAAAGAATCATTGGGCTGGTCGCTCATTGAAAGCGCATCGTACGCCAACAATGCCGCCATCAATGTCCGCCCGCGGTGACATACACGGGCACATATTGCGGCTTCACGCGCGCCTCAAACTCGCCGCGAAACTTGTTCACAATGGTTCGCACGGCCCAATTGTTTCCGTCGGCCAAACCGCAAATGGTGGTGCCCGGCGTCAAGCCCATGCTTCCCGCAACTTCAAGCAGCAAATCAAGGTCGCCACTTGTTGCGTCACCGCGCTCAATGCGCTCCAGGCTTTTCAACATCCATCCACTGCCTTCGCGGCACGGAGTGCATTGACCGCATGATTCATTCTTGAAGAAGCGCGCGATATTTCTTGCCACGGCCACCATGTCAGTGTCTTCGTCGAAGATAGTTGGACACGCAGTGCCAAGGCCAAGCACATCGCAATTGCGGCCAATATCAAAGTCAAGCGCGGCATCAAATTGATCGGTGCCTAGAACGCCCATGCTCACGCCGCCAGGAATGGCGCCCTTGAATTTCTTACCGCCGCGCATGCCGCCGCAATACTCATCGACAAGCGTGCGCAGCGAAATACCCAGCGGCATTTCGTACACGCCTGGCCGATTCACGTGGCCGCTGACGCCCATCAACTTGGATCCGTAACTTGGCATGGCGCCAGGAAATTTGCTTTCAACGCCAATGCCCTTCCACCATGCGGCGCCGTGCTCCAAAACAGGAACGGCGGCGGCCAACGTTTCAACATTGTTCACAATGGTTGGTCGACCAAACAAACCCTTGACCGCGGGAAACGGCGGCTTAATGCGCGGCCATCCACGCTTGCCTTCAATGGCCTCAAGCAACCCAGTCTCCTC
>CAIWNO010000097.1 GCA_903914045.1 uncultured bacterium
GGGGTTGTCTTGGGGATTTCCGCACACGCATTCTGACTGTAAAAACATTTTGAAAGGGAAACGCATGGACGCGTTGAACAATCGCTCACGTAATGCCGCTGGCTTGCCTTGCGCCGCCACGCTTGCAACTTTTCTCGCTGCAACGCTGTTGAATTATTTTGCGCCACCCGCGCGTGCGGCCGAAGATCATGCTGAACTATTTGCCAACTCGCACGGAGCGTTTCCTGTTCGTTGGAACCGCGCGGAAATTCCGGCGTTGCAATCCGTGGACAGTTGCGATTTACTGATGAATACATTTCATCCCATCGCGGATATGGGTGACGTGTTCATAATGCGCAAAGATGATCCTGCTAAGCCTGAAGACAACCAGGCGACAATTGGTACGGAGGTTCGCACATGCGCGCAATATCATCGCGCATGCCACGATGGTTTCTCTTCATACAGCACGATGGATATGAGCACGGAAGCTTGGTTCACGCAAAGTTCAGCCATGTTTGCTGGACTGCCCGCTATGCGTCCCGCGCTTCAATCAGGTTTTGAAAATGAATTTGGTTCGCTTGATCTAGCCAGCCTGGCGCGTGGCATTCTTGGGCCATCTGTTGATCGATTTGAAACGAAATTCAATGCCAGTCCTGCGGACCTTGTGGCGGCAATTAAATATATAAATACCTCGGAAAATCTAGTTGAGGAAGATATTCAAAGAGAGGCTAGAAGCACCGCGCGGCGCGATCAATTTGACCGAGACGTTGAACAAGCAAAAGACAATTTGGAGTTGTTGCAAGAGGCAGGATTTGCAAGTGATGAGCTAGATTTTCTTGACACGGTGATTTTAATAAATCTCAAGCATCGATTAAATCAAACTGGATTTGCAAGCGAGGAGTTGGATTTGCTTGACCACTCCTCAACGCAAATAGATCGTGGATACGCTCTTTGTTGCGCGTGGACGGAAGGAGAGAAAGCGCATGAGGCCGTGGAGAATGGCTGCGCTGAATGCTGGCAAGTCAGCTATAGAGTTCAAGTAGAACATGATTATTCAGAGCGCAGTGAATGGGCTCGACTGCTTGCGCGCGGGGATTATGACGGTGACGGGTGGGAGGATTTGTTGTTTGCAACCGGAACGTATTCAACGGTAGGTTCGTGGAGAACTTATGACGTTGCACTATTCACCCGCCGTGACAACGGGCGCTTGGTGGATATTTCGTCGCGCTTTATCAACGATACAGATTGGCGGCAGAAGTTGCCCGCGCTACGCAAGTTGTGGGCGGTCAATTGCGGCATTCCCGCGGACCAGTGGTTTGCGTTGCATGGCACTTGCGGTTGCAGTAGTGAAGTTGGTATTGGCGACCGCTTCAATGAGAAGCACGGCCTTCACATGCGTGTGAAATTTGAGCACGGTTATATGCAAGGAACTTATCACTGCGACCTTGTTGGGCGCGAAATGCCAATTGCGGGCGCGCTTGCAGGGGTAGTGGACCGAAATCATAATTACAAAACCCAAGAGCAAATGCACAGGACTTCACACATGGGGCCTATTCGGACGCACGTGGGCATGCTTGATGAA
>CAIWNO010000098.1 GCA_903914045.1 uncultured bacterium
AAATGTCCTCTGCAAGAGCAACATCCTGCAACTCAGGAGCAGCTTGATCAGTGCGCATCTTTTTTAGTTGAACAACTGCTGGTCATTCGTCCCAAAGTCATTGTGCCCTTGGGTGGGCCAGCCGCCAAACATCTACTGCGCTCGGGTGAAGGCATTTCCTTGTTGCGTGGTAAATGGGGTGTTTGGACGCCTCCACATGGCTGCCAGGTGTCCCCAATTCCGGTCATGCCAACCTTCCATCCAGCGTATCTTTTGCGCAATTACACGGTGGAAACACGCGCTTTCATGTGGTCTGACCTGAAATTGGCCATGACCAAGTTGTCCGCCACATAAATTTTATTCAAAATCCACATATTTGTGAATCAAATTCGTAACCACGTACGAAATGGGATTCAAGAGCGGTTCTTGCTATTTCAATTTCAGCAGTTGTTGCGCTGATTCACATTGCCCCCACGAGGAGCCCGTTACGGTGAATAACTGCGGCGGGCTCTTTTATTTACGCATGTGTGTGTGTGATCTAACAACGCGTAGACGATTTGCGCCGCAATGCCACGACACGATGTAAATGTGGCGTGATGACCAAGTTCAACTCAACTGGAAAAAGCGATCGCGGCGGAACTGACCAGCGAAATTCCATTTGGATCGCGCACTTGTTGATAGTCAATCAGATCAACATTTTCTGGACGCAAAATAGCTTGCGCCGCCAACATGTTGCCCACGCTGCACCAACGCGTGCGGTTTTGGTCCTTGGCAAAAATCGCTTCGAAACCAGTTGTGTCTTTGTTGCAATACGCGGCCAAGCGCTGGCGATCCATTTGCTCAACCTCACTTGCCGCCGCGTCGGTGATTTGTCCTTGATCGCCAAACTGCGGACCAACATGGCTTAGGTCGCTGCTGGCAATAAGCAAAGTGCGGCCGCCCATTTCAGTCAGCGCGGTGCGAACCGCTTCCACAAATTGCGCCGTGCTTGCGCGCGCGTCATCATCGGAAACCGGTGGCACCAACGGATTTGGAATCAACGCCGCAAGCAGAGGAACATCGCCGTAAAAATGCTGCAACCACGGAATGTGCATTTGCACGGAATGCTCGCCTAAATGGTCAATTTGATCTGCGTACATGCGTTTTGCGCCAAGCGTCTTTTCAAGAAATGCCAGCATGGCTTTGTCAGCGTTGGCTTTGCCAAGCGGCGTCATGAAACCAAATTCACTCACCACCACGCCATCGCCAATTCCAAAATGATTTGTTCCCAAAATAATCACGCGGTCCGGCTTCTGATCCTTTTTCAGCGCGCGATACGCCGCCGCGTAGCCAGGCCAACCGCGTTGATAATCCAAATGCGGCGCGACCAATCCAAGAATGGTCCCTTCAATTTCTGGGTCCTCCATTTCACTGAGCCACGTGTCCATTTGCTCGACGCATGTTTGCGCATCTTTACCCAATGACGCGGAGCAACTGATGGGGAAATGTCCGTGCGCGGTGATCTTGGCTTTGGCCACGCGCTCAAGTTCCTCAAAGCGCGGTCCCCAAATCAATCCAACTTCATCCATGCGCGTGACCAAATCTTGCAAGAGATGCATGGGCGCCTGGGTCTTGGCGGCAATTTCCTCCAGCGTTTCGCGACCTTGGAATAACAGCACCAGTTGCAGCACTTGCGGCATGACGGCCATTTGTTGCTCAGTCAGCATGGAGGGGTCGCGCAGCAAGACATATGACTTGCCCTCTTTTTCGAAGCCGGTGGGCTGAAAATTGCGAATTTGCGGGCGATGCAAGTGTTCCGCAAGGGGGGCGGCTGGGGTGGTATCGCTGATCGGGTTGCTCATAGGTGTGGAATTGTAACTTGCAATCATGAATCTCTGTGAACAATATTCACTACAGAAGCGTTCGCAATCGCCCGATATTTAGTTAGAATGAAATGTTCGCCTTTGATTGGGACACAGTCCCGGAGATCTCTCACTATGGCTCACACATTTTCCAGTCGTTTCATTTTGTCCTTGACCTTGTCTGTTGTTGCGACTTTGGTTTCTCCTTGTTTGGCGCGCCAAGACGCGCCCGCGGCCGCTCCTGCGGCACCGTCAGCCAAGACTTCACCGGCAAAGCCTCTCGGTTCTAGTAGCGGCAAAGATGTGAGTTTGAAAGAAATCCAAGCAGGCAAATCCAACGCCGCTCTTATGGCGCCAAAGCAAATTGGAAAAAATATTGCTGATGAACAGCCGCCGACACCGTTGAATCCTGCCAATGTTGCGCCTGGCGCGACTCCTCCAGGCGCAACCACAACCGCGCCGCTTGACGCGACACCCGTGCTTAAAATTGAGCCTGAAGTATTGGACCTTGGCGAAATGATGGTGGACACCGCCAAGACCGCAAAGGTGAAATTGATCAATATTTCCGACAAGCCTGTCACTGTCACCAAGGCCGTCACCAGTTGCGGTTGCACAACCGCCGGCGCGCCAAAGGACCCCATTGCTGTTGGCGGCTTTGCCGAAGTTGACATCACTTTGAAGCCTGGTCCAAAGGCTGGTGTTCCAATTAGCAAGCGCGTGACATTTCAAATTGAAGGCCACACTCCGATGATGTTGACCGTGCAAGGAACTGTGCCTGCGTTCATCACCATGACGCCCGACATGCTTGAAGCGCCAGCCGACGGCAAGACTTCCGAAGCCGCGATCACCTTCAAATGCCTGGACGGAACGCCGTTTAAAATTACAAGTGCTGTTCCGCCAATTGTTCCAGATATCAGTCCAGAAGCCAAAGCTGAGCAAGTTGTGCATGTGGATTGGAAAGCGTGGGATGAAACTGGCCGAACAATTAAGTTGACATTTTCAACTGATCACCCAAAGGTGCCGTCTCTCTCCGTGTTGATTCGTCGACCCCCCACAAGTGGTAGCGCAAGCGAACCACATGCGCCTGGCACAAATCCAACCGACCGCGCGGCAAGCGCGTTGGTTACCGCGGCCCGTGCCGGTGATGTTGAAAAAGTGAAGAAGGAACTTGAAGGCAAGATTGATGTGAACGCGCCGGAAAGCGCGGGCGGTCGCAGCGCTTTGCACTGGGCGGCCAAGGAAAATAAAGTCGCAGTGATTCCAATTCTTCTAGCGGCCAAAGCCGACGTCAACAATCGCGATCGCGCTGGAAAAACTCCGCTGTGCGTGGCCGCTGAAAGCCGCGACCCCAAATGCGTTGAGTCCATGAAGTTGTTGATCGACGCCAAGTCCGATGTGAACAGCAAGGATCGCTTGGGTGGTTCGCCACTCTTGTGGGCCGCTGGTTTGGGAACACCCGAGGCCGTTGAATTATTGATCGCCAACGGCGCCGAAGTGAGCATTCAAGATAAGAACGGTCTGACCCCTTTGTTGTGGGCGGCGGGAACAGGCGACCCACGCTCGGTGCAAATCTTGGTTGATAAAAAAGCCGACTTGAATGTTGCTGACAATTTAACTGGCGACACCGCTGTCATGCGTGCCGCGCGCAATGGCAAGTTTGACAGTTTGATCATTCTGATCAAGGCTGGCGCTCCTTTGGAGAGTAAAAATCGCCAAGGCATGACCACATGGTTGGTGGCCGCCAACAGCGGAACAGTGGAGAAGTTGAAGGCGCTCAAAGAAGCCAAAGCGGATCTCGCCGCCAAAGACACCCGTGGTTGGAACGCCTTGGATTACGCCAAGAATCGCGCCGATCAAAACCGCGCCGATGTGATTAAGTACTTGGAAGGCGATTTGGGCATGAAGCCCGCATCCACTGTTCCAACACCAATGGCGCCGCCAGCTTTGGCGCCACCTGTTGCTCCAGGCATGTGATGTTCATGATTGCTTTTGCATGACACGACAAAGAGTCCCGAACGGTCGGGACTCTTTTTATGTTCTAGACTTTTCAAACCGTTTCATTCTTGTTTAAAAACAATTCCATGAAGGAGATTCTGATGACTACCGCAACCGCAAACACGCCAGCCACGCACAACGCTTTGACAACCTTGTTTGCCGCCGTGCAAGACGCCGCCTTGCTTCACAGCACGGCCAATCTATTGGGATGGGATCAAGAGACCATGATGCCACATGGCGGCGCGGAACTGCGCGGCCGACAACTTTCGCAACTGGCGCGGCTTGGGCATGAGGCGTTCACAGCGCCAAAGATGGGCGATTTGATTTCCGCCGCTGAAGCCACTGTTGCTTCCATGCCCACCGATTGCGCCGATGCGGTGAACGTGCGCGAAATTCGACGCGACTACGACAAGGCCACCAAATTGCCGTCGTCGCTTGTGGCGCAAATGGCGCACACGGCCAGCCAAGCGCAACACGCATGGGTTGAGGCGCGGCGCGACAGCGATTTTAAAAAGTTCCAGCCGTGGCTTGAAAAAAATGTGAAGTTGAACCTGCAAAAAGCGCAGTGCTTGGGCTGGCCCAAGGGCGGCGAGGCCTGGGACGCGCTTGCGGATTACTACGAACCCGCGTTGACCGCCGCCGAAGTGACCAAGGTGTTCGAGCCACTGCGCGCGCGCCTGCAGAAATTACTTGATCGAATTCGTGGCGCATCCAAGCAGCCATCCAATGCATTCAACGAGTTGGCATTGCCAATTGACGCGCAGGAAAAGTTTGTGCGCTACATGGCCAAGCGCATTGGATTTGATTTCAACTGCGGCCGTCTTGATCGCAGCGCGCATCCATTTTGTGGCGGAAGCCATTGCCGCGATGTGCGCATGACCACGCGCTACACCGAAACCTGCGTGTTTGACGCGCTTGGTTCCACCATGCACGAGTCCGGCCACGGCATGTATGAGCAGGGGCTTGACTTCGCGCAAGCGGGTTTGCCCATGGGCAGCGCGGCTGGTTTGTCCGTGCATGAAAGTCAAAGTCGCATGTGGGAAAACCAAGTTGGTCGCAGCATGCATTTCTGGAAATGGGCGCGTCCGCAACTCAGCGCTTTCTTTGGCGACGCCTGCGACCACTTCACGCTTGAACATTTATATCAAGCGGCCAATGTTGTTGAGCCTGGTTTGATTCGCGTTGAATCCGACGAGGCCACCTACAACATGCATGTCATGATTCGCTTTCAGTTGGAGCGCGACATGCTCAACGGCAACCTGGCCATCAAGGATTTGCCTGGCGTGTGGAACAAGATGTACAAGGACTATCTGGGCGTGACGGTGCCAGATGATCGCCGCGGTTGCCTGCAAGACGTGCACTGGAGCATGGGCGCGATTGGCTATTTCCCAACCTACACCTTGGGCACGCTCTTGGCGGCGCAGCTGTTTGAGAAGGCCCGCAAGGATGTTCCTGGCCTTGAAGAGGGCTTCAATCGCGGGGAATTCGCGCCACTTTTGTCATGGTTGCGCACCAATGTGCACAGTGAAGGCCGCCGCTATCGCCTTGATGAGTTGTGCCGCAAAGTCACTGGCGCGCCGTTGTCCGCCGACCCCATGATGCGCCATTTGGAGGCCAAGTTATTGCCTTTGTACGGTTTGGAATAAATTTCATTTTGTGCATCGAAATCAAGCGGAGTGCCGTTACACTGAGG
>CAIWNO010000099.1 GCA_903914045.1 uncultured bacterium
ACGGCCGCGATGGTCGTTTACTAGTAGGACGGTTGAACATGTTTCGGATCTATGTCGGCAACTTAAATTTTCGTACGACGGATGAAATTTTGCGAGCAGCTTTTGAGGCTCACGGTGAAGTGCAAGAAGTGTACATCGGGACTGATCGGGAAACCGGTCGCTCACGTGGCTTCGGCTTTGTGACCATGACAGACAAAACAGCGGGCGAAGCAGCTATCGCAGCAATCAACGGCTCACAAGTCGATGGTCGCGCGATTGTTGTGAATGAAGCTCAGCCACGTCCACCGCGCACTGAGCGTGGCGGCGGCGGTGGTGGTGGTGGCTACGGTGGTGGCGGTGGCGGCGGCGGCGGTTTCCGCGGCGGTCGTGGCGGCGGTGGTGGTGGTGGCGGTGGCGGCGGCTACGGCCGTGGCTCACGCGACTAAATCACATCCATCTAATTGAGTTTGATTTGATGCGTCCGTCCCATTGCGGGACGGACGCTTTTTTAAATTTTACATTGTGTGTTCATGTCTTGCAGATGGTGAAACGTGATCCACATGAAATTTATTTCTCACAATGCATTTATGCAACTGCGCAGGATGTATTGAATGTGTTTGAGATGTAATTGGACTATTATTGAATTGTGCCATTTCTTGAGGTCAAAGGTGGTCCTAGGCCCCGACGCATCAAACTCGATGGCTCGAGTGTTTCAATTGGACGGCTTGCTGACAATGTGGTGGCCGAGGATGAATCTTCCTTGTCCCGCAAACACTGCGTTATTGAATTCGTGGAGGGGGCGTGGCAAGTTCGAGATTTGCAAAGCCGCAATGGGACTCGCGTGAATGGAGGCAAGATTTCCAAAAAACGTCTTGCCCATCTTGATGTCATTCGAATTGGCAAATTGGAAATCCATTTTGTCTCACCGGAAGAGGCTGTTTTAAATGCTGGAACCAAAGTGAGCCAGACGGATGCGAATCCTGCGTTGGATCAGGTTGCGCCTCAGAATCTGAATGATGACATTTTGCCATCCATACCACTTTCGCGCGTTGAGAAATCTAAACAAGAGCGACCACGGCCAAAAGTTGCGTTGCCAGGACTGCAACCGTCCCCAACAAGTGATGATGTATCAGAGCATTTTTTGCCAGTCGCCAACACCATTGACATTGATTTAAATTCCATAGTGGGCGCGGGGAACATGGGAAGCGACCCTGAATCACGCTTGCGCAAGATTTGCGATGAGGCGCCTGAGAAACCATTTGCGGCGTCGGATATTTCCCTGGTTGACATGCGCGGTCAAATTGTGCATCAAGCCGCTGAAATGGGTGGCGATGACGATGATGACGCCAGTGAAAGTATCCGCGTGTTTAGGTTGGTGTTGCTGACCGCGCTTCGAAGTCGAGCCAGCGATGTGCATGTGGAGCCGCGCATGGACCGCGCCACCATTCGACTGCGCGTGGATGGAATGATGGTGCTTGCGTCGGAAATTCCGTTGGATTTGCTGCGACGTCTTCTGGGCATGGTGAAGATCTTGTGCCAGATTGACACCAGTCAAAAATCGCAAGTGCAGGATGGACATTTCAGCACATTGACCAAGGGACAACGCGTTGACTTTCGCGTGAGTTTGACGCCCGCGGTGCATGGGCAAAAGTTGGTGCTGCGCGTGTTGGACACTTCTAATAGTCCAACGCGCCTGCATGAGCTTGGCGTGTTGCCATGGATGTATGAAAAATTGCGCACCATGGCCAACCGCGATTCCGGCATGGTGTTGGCGTGCGGCCCCACCGGCAGTGGCAAGACCACAACGCTGTATTCATGCTTGCGCGAAATTGATGTGCAGACGCGCAACGCCATCACCATTGAGGATCCGGTTGAGTATTACCTGGAGGGTTGCACGCAAATTCCAATTGATCACAAGCAGGGGAACACGTTCGCCACTATTTTGCGCAGCGTGTTGCGGCAAGATCCAGATGTGATTTTTGTTGGTGAAATTCGCGATATTGAAACTGCGCAAGTAGCCATGCAAGCCGCCATGACTGGACATTTAGTGTATTCCACGGTGCATTCGCGCGATTCCATGGGCGCCATTTTTCGCCTGCTTGATTTGGGCGTGGAGTCCTATTTGGTGGCCAACGCAATTAATTTAATCGTGGCTCAGCGCTTGTGTCGGTCGCTGTGTTTGAACTGTCGCAAGGCGGTCCGACTTTCTTCACAACAATTGTTGAAAATGGGTCGCGTGGTGGATGGCATGCCAAGTATTTTTTCGCCAGTAGGTTGCGGCACATGTTTGGGAACAGGCTACAGAGGTCGACGCGCGCTGCTTGAGTTGCTTGAATTTTCAGATGGCGTTCGCGATGTGGTGTTGAAGCGACCAACTATTTCCGACTTGCGAAATGTGTTGGCTCAAGGTCATTACATCACTTTGCAGAAATTTGGATATCAACTGGTATCCCAAGGCGTCACCAGTTTTGAAGAGATTGAACGAGTGGCTGGTGGAGATTAAGTGGCAGATCCATTTGAAGTTCTTGGGCTGCCACGCGCGTGGCGTGTGAGCGTTGAGGACATCCGAGCGGCTCAACGGAGATGCTCCATTGCGTCGCATCCAGATCGACAAACCGACCCGGCCTCGCGCGCCAACGCATTGCAATTGTCTTCGCGCATCAATGCGGCGGCCAGCGAGTTGCTGGATCCACTTTCGCGCGGCGCCGCAATTGTGCGGGCGCTTGAGCCCACGCCAAAGCCGCTGGAACCTAGGCAAAATCCAGCTTTTTTAATGCGCATGATGGAGTTGCGCGAGGCCGTTGACCAGGCGGCGCACAACGCGTTGGACCGCAACGCGGTGGCGACTCAGATTGCCCAAGAGTTGCGCGTGATTGAATTGGAGACGGACTTGGCCATGGTCGCCTTGATCACGCGGCCACAGGTTGAAACATGGTCCGCCGCGGTGGACGCGCTGAACAGGCTTCGCGCCTTGCGCCGCGCGCATGAAGAGAGCGCGCGATGAACATTGGCCCAATAGAAATACTTTTATTGCTTTCGCTTTTCCCAGTGGTGGCCACCAGCGCATTCGCGTCATGCTCGGAGACAGTGCTGTTTGGTTTGCGTCAATCGGAAAAGGAGAAACTACGTCGCGAGCGCCCAACAGCCGCGCGACGGGTGGATGAATTGTTGCGCGAGCCACGCGGA
>CAIWNO010000100.1 GCA_903914045.1 uncultured bacterium
CGAACCCGTCTTCGAATTTTCGCTGGCGCGGAGCACACCTTCGCCGCTCAGCAACCAACTAAGCTCGTCATTAAGTCACGAAAGGCTCCAGCGACTCGCTGAGATTTCACATGAGAACCCAAGACAAATATCAAGATCGAAACCGTGACCGTAACCAAGATGGCGAAGAGATGGATTTCGCCCCAGTCGCCGTTGTGAAAGCGCCACCTGCTCCTCGCCCGCTTCGCGCGCAAGAGCCAGCTGACAAGTTTGGTTGGTGGTGGGCCACTGGCCGCCGCAAGACCTCCATCGCACGCCTTCGCATTAAGCCAGGCAAGGGTGAATTCAAGGTCAACGAGCGTGAATTTGATCAGTTCTTCGTTGAAGAGCGCGATCGAAAGAACATTCTTGCCGTGATTGAAAAAACCGGAATCAAGGGCCAAATTGATATTCGCGCCACATGCAATGGTGGCGGCGTCACTGGTCAGACTGGCGCGGTTTTGCTTGCGCTTGCTCGAGCCGTGATGGCCTACGACCCGACTTTGGAAACCGTGCTCCGTGACAACAACTTCTTGACCCGTGACGCCCGCAAGGTGGAACGCAAGAAGTACGGTCAATCAGGCGCGCGTCGTCGTTTCCAATTCAGCAAGCGTTGATTTTCTTTCGCTGCCTTACTGTGCAAATCGCTTTCAAGCGGTGGCTTTGTTCCATGGACATTGCGCCAAGGCGTTTGGCGAATTGAATTTTGCAAATGCTTGGCAAATAAACGCAATGTATTTGCTTTGTGAATGCGCGACAGATCTTTCTATGACAGATCTTTGCGCGAACAACCAGGCAATGGTCACTTGTCGATTTTTTTTACAAGCGCGCGAAATGTTTCCGCGCAAATGATTGCGGCGCGGCGCGGATGAATGGACAACACGTTCGCGGCCTCCGTAATTGTGTGCGGCGTGCGGCCTTGCCAACCGTATTTCAGGCAGAGCAATTCACGCCCAAGACTTGGCGGTGAAATCACGCGCGACACATCGTCGCGCAATGGAGCAATTGGCAACCAAGAAACGCAACGCAACTGCAAGTCCTCGGGCAAAACAATTGGTTCATGTGGCGCGGGGCGGGCGCGAAATTCCCAATGTTTTACAGCTGTTTTTTCAGCATGTGCGGCTGCCAAAGAGCCCAAACGAATTGCTCGGGCACTTGGAGCAGACATCATTACTTGATCAAGCACGGCGCAGGCGCTGTCAAGCGCAATTTCTATGGCTTGACACATGCGCGCTTCGTGGAGCGAATGAAGCGGCGCACCCGCGATAGCTTGTAGACGACCAAGCGCTTCGCCAACTGCTCGTTGCAGAAGTGAAAGACGAATTCGAGCTGCCCAACGCAACTTGGTTTCACAGCGGTCAAGATCGCTCCACTTGCTGGCCGAAGTGGGACTCGCTGAAATTGTGCTTGAAGTTTTCATTCCGCGCGCCTTCACATTTGAAACTTGTTGCGCGACGCGCCACAAAAGAAATCGAAGCGCTGCAAGTTGCAGCCGATCCGTGGTCTGCGCGTTTGTGCGCGCCTGCAACACGGGCGCGAACATTGTTAGAAATTGCTGCGGCTGAGAGGGCCATGGTTCATACGCCAAATGTTCGCGAACTTCGCTCGCGGCAAGCAATGTCTGCTCGGCGTCCACGCGCTCAAAAGTGGTCATTGGAACCACGCGTACCAAGCACTCCTGTATGCGTCGCTGTCTTTGCTTGGCAATGGTGCGCAACACCCCAGTGCGGGTTTGTCCAACGCGCCGCGCGATGGCGTTTAAATCTACGCCACGCAACCAACTGCGCCACGCCACCGCGGCCTTTGTATCGTCCACAACAATTCGACGTTTCAAGGGGGAAATATGGCTGGTTTTTTCCAAGTGTTCCAACGCGCGGCGTGCCACGGCTACGGAAATTTTCTCCGCACGCGCCAACGTAACCGCCGCCGCGTTCAATGTGCCGCCGCTTGCGGCAACCACGCGTGCGCGCGCAAGCAATCGCTGCCGGTCCTGCTGTGTTGGCGCGGAGCGTTTCACTTTTGACAACATTTCCGGATGCCGCATTTCAAACCACTTGATGGTCGCGCCATCACAACCAACACGGCACGTTCTTCCAAATTGAAAACGCATGCTGACAAAACCAAGTCGGCGCCAGCGCTGAATACTGCGCACGCCCACGCCTAGTTTATTTGCAACGTCTTCCAGCGTGAACGCTCCCCCATCGGCGCGCGTGGCGTCAATAGGCGCGCGATCGGTCAACCGAATACAGAGCGCCGCAAGGTCATCAATGACCGCGGAGCCAACCAGCGACGCCGTAGTGTCCGCGCCGCGCGAACGCACGCCCGTCACTTTTTCAATGAGCCAGGATTCGCTGACAAGTTGATCCGCGTCAAGCGAGCGCGCCAATTGCTGCGCGTTCATGGCCATGCGTCGAAGAATGTCGGGCTTGGCGTACTCGACCTGCGATAAAAGATTGGCGGCCGCGCTGGTGCGAAATCGCGGCCGCCTAGCCAATGGCCATCCCTGAAGGAGCGCGCGAAAGTGGCTGCAATACCCTGGTTTGATCACTATGTGCGTCACGCGCATTGATTGGCGTCACGCACAGTTGAAGTTGGTCCACAGTCAGTCCAGGACCAAACGCAATCACGCCCATATCGCCAGTGGCGCCGCTTTGCAGCAATCGATCAAGCACAAAGAACACGCTGCCACTGCTCATGTTGCCGTGATCACGAAGCACGCCGCGCGCGGCAAGTAAACTTTCAGCAGACAAGCCGCCGCAATTTCTTGCGTTGGAGCCGCGCTCCATTGCATCCAATATCGCGGCGCCGCCTGGATGAATGGCGCACTGCTTCAAGTCTCCAAGCGAACTCTGCGCCGCTTGTTCAATGTGCGCGGGAACGCTTCGATCAAGCGTCATGGCGAAACCCGCATCGGTGATTTGCCAACTCATGGCGTGGGCGGTGTCGGGAATGCGTTGCGCTTGGCGTGGGCCAACAGTAATCGAATTGGCGCGGAGAATTGCAAGGTCGCCGTTTGTTTGTTGGGCGCGGCCCAGCGCCAAATCGCCTTGCATATTCAAAGTGTTTTTCAAGGCCATTGCGCCGCTGGTTTCATGCGCGCTCTTGGGCGCGTGGGCCTCAAGCAGGTCCAACGCGTTGCGCTTTGAAAATGCCCGTACAACAGGCGTATTTGAAACAACCAGCGCGGCGGCGCCATCGGCAAACAACAAACTGGCCACCATATTTTGAGCGTCGCGGTCATTGCGTAAATGCAGCGAGCACAATTCCACGCACACCAGCAACACCACGGCGCCCTCATGTCGCAGCGCGGCGCCGGCGGCGGCGTCAAGTCCGCAAATTCCACCAAAGCAACCCATGAATCCAATTTGCGAAGTTCGCACGTTGGCTGCAAGCCCGGCTTGAACGCAAATGTCGTGAAGCGGTCCCGGCGATTCAAACCCTGTGCATGTCACAACAATCAAGTCGGTAATGTCTTGCGCCGCGCGATTGCCGCGCGCCAACGCTTGCTCAATGGCGCGCGCGGCCAGCGCTGGCGCGTGTTGCGAAAAACATTTCATGCGCTGGGCTGTTGTCAGTGAAACAATTTCTTGCAGGGGCATGACCGCGGCGCGGCGCTCAATGCCGCAATGATCAACCATGCGTTGCCATCTCTCTTGAGAGGACGCGCTTAAATTCCACAATTGCGCTTGCTCGCGCCCAATATCGTGTTGAGTGCGCTCAAGCACTGGCGTTGCGAAACCCATTGATTCAATTCGCACGCTCATTGTGTCATCCTACAAGCGAGCCATGAGGCGACTCTAGGAAATGATCGGGCCGCTTGGCACATGATCGAGGCGCGCGTGGGTTGCGCAAGAAACCAGGCTGTTCGCAGCGTTTTTTGTTGCCTACGCGCAATGTGATCGCTATGCCACTTCGAATATGTTTGCGCCGCCGTCGCGCTCCAGCCGCGGTGCTGACGCCACGCGCGCGCCAATCCATACGCACTCTCAAATGCCCAGCGCATTCCCTCGCCGGAAAATGGTTCGGCATATCCAGCCGCGTCCCCCACCAACGCTGTCGACTCATCGGCAATGCGTGTGGGCTTCCACGGCAACGGCCCCGCCGCGTTCCATCGACTTGGCCGGCCTTCTTGCAACGCCGCCGCAAGCAACGGCCACGACCGAGCCACTTCATTAAGCAAATCATCTGGTCGACTCACTTTGGAATTGCGATCGATCAAGCCAGCCACATGGATTTGTTCATGCGACTCGGCGACCATTCCAAGATATCCCCCACGCACCACGCGCATTTCAATTCGCTCGCCCGACCAATTGGCAAGCGCGTGCGGCGCGCGCCACGAACCCGCGAAGCCATATTTTCGTCCAGGACTTGTAGGATTCCAACCACGCGCGCGCGCGATGCCACTACCAAGACCGTCCGCGGCAATGACCAACTTTGCATCCACAACACACGTGCGCTCAGCCAGTCGAACCGCGAATTTTTGCGCATCCAACCATTTCGCCGTGGCAGGTTGCACCACGCGCACGCCAACGCGTTCGGCTTCATCTAGTAATTTTTTGTCCAGCGCCACTCTTGGCGTGATGGCACCCAAAGCGGGCAAATTCATTTCAAATCCGTGCGCGCCACTGCGCCACGCCACCTGAGCAGTTGCGCCTGTGGACACCGATTCAACCAACTCACGCAAACCCAACTCGCTCACAATTTTCCACGCGCGTCCGGAAAGACAATGTCCGCAACATTTGTCGCGGCCGCGCGCCTGCGCATCCACCAACATTACGTTTGCGCCTTCGCGCGCCAACGCAATGGCGCATGAACTTCCAGCGGGTCCGCCGCCAACCACTAGCACATCCACACTTTGCTCATCACCTAAGGTAGAAAATAATTTGGGATTTACTTGCGCCACTTTGTGCGCCGCGCTTGGCGCGTCTAGCGTGACACCGTGCGTGGACTGGCTCATGCGCAACACCAAACCGCATGGCGCGCGTTTGTCCAGAAAAATTTAAGATGCTTGTGAAATTGCATTCGTCGACACCTGCGACGAGTCTAGGCTTGGAAGTTGGACAACCACCGGCTCCACAAATTTGCGCGGCA
>CAIWNO010000101.1 GCA_903914045.1 uncultured bacterium
ATGAACGCGCTTGAAACCGCGCGCACTCAAGCCATTAAGGATCATCGACCCGTGTTGTTGGCGTTCACCGTGAAGACAGAGCGTGCGGGCAATGCATCGGCTGGCGGCATGTTGACTGACAACGTTAAAAATCAGTGGACCCGCATTGTGGCGGCTCGCTTGCGTGATGAATGTGTCAATTCAATTCTCACTCAAACCACTCCAACCATAGGTTCTGAATTTCTGGACATGTTCGAGCCGCATCCAAATTTCACTCCTATTGATTTGCCCGCGGGAATTAAAGTTGCAGGTCCGCAAATGGATTTTGATCGACGTGATGAAATTTGGATCACTCAACCAACATTCCGTGATAGCAACACCAACTTTGATGACATGGAATATGGTTCCATGATTGGAGTAATGTTTGGAGCGGACGGTGCACTGCTAAGTAAAATCACTGGCGGTGGTGGAGCCAATATTGGAACTGGGCGTTTTGTTATTTTGGATGCCGACCAGAACGGCGAGGAAAAGCCAAAAAATTCCGTGGAGGACGCATCTGGCTACTTCACATACAACATTGAAAATGAGGAGCCATGTATTCAACTGGCTCCATTTATCTCTGTCTTTAATGATGCAGCCATGCGCGAGTTGTACGACGTAAACAATTGGAAGGGGAAGACTCGGCCAGCTTTGGGTGAATCAATTCAACCGTGTTCCACCTACGGAACTGGCCGTACACGCATGAACTGCGATCAATCTGAATACATTAAACAGTTTGGCGAGAAGATTTATTTCAACCGCTACACAGGACGTGCGGAGGTTCAGAAACGATGACACCTTCGGCAACAAGAAACGCATTCAGTTTGGTAGAGCTCATCATTGCTATTTTTATTCTGGGCATTGGCATGATTTCAATCGCCGCGCTTTTTCCGGCAGGCATTAAACAGCAGGAAATTGCCGAGGACGATGTCTATGGACCACTTGTGGCGCGTCATGCCATGGAATTATTGCGCACACGTCTGAAGCAAGAGGACTTTGGTTGCTTTGAGGATTTTTATGCGGTCTCTGGCTTTACCGCGGTGAGCGTGGTTGATCCAATTCCAGTGAACGCCCCAGTGAGTCAATATGTCGGGACAAATGTGACTGCTCCAACTATTGCAAGAGATTGGATCTGGAAGCGGCCAGGCTTTATCACCGTTGATGATCCACTTTCAACCGACCGAGATGAAGCCGGCATGTACGACATATTCAGTTACTACGCCACTCGTAAAAATGTAAGTGGACTACGAGCCATGTATCCAACAGCGTTGCCTACGGCCTTCACTGCCGCGTCACTCTTGAGCGATGTGGCCATTACTACTACGTCAACCAATCGGCTTTTTGGCATTCCTTATAATCGACAAAAATATGATGAGCAGTTGGATATCTCCAAGCCAAACTTTGCATGGACATTCGCGCAAAGCACTATTCCAAAATCCGGTTCTGACCCCGCAATAAAAGATTCTCGAGATATTTTCAATGTGGGCAACGCCCCGCGTGAACCTTCGATCTTTATTACCCAGCGCGAGCGCTACTGGCCCATGCCCGCCAACGCCATCGGCACCACAGCCACACCAAAGTATGTTTGGGATTGCATGTTTCGCAGATTCAACGGCCGCATTTTGGTTGGAGTGTTTGTGTATAGAGTTGTTCCAGCGAATGGTTTGCGCGGCGGAAATTATGCGGAAGTGAACGGCCAGCCAATCGCAACTCCATATGTCACTACGCCAGTCAACACAGATCTTGATCGAACCTCTGGCGGCATTATTGCCAAATACCCGCCAATTCCACAGTGGGTTTCCAAGCGCGTTGGTTCGCCACTCAATCTCACGCTTACCGCGGGTGATGGCGCGGGAAATAAATGGGGCTCGGGCGGGTTGGATTCCAAGGTTGGCAGCACTATTTCTTCCTCAAAGTACAGTCCCAATCGTGACGACTGTGGTGTGCCGGGAACCGGTCCTGAAACGGGCGACAGCGCTGAATCAGCCTTAACGTTTGCTGAAACTTGGCAACAACCTGGTCAATGGTGTATTGATCAATTCAATAATGTGCACCATGTCATTGAAGGTCGGCGAATGCATACGGATGGTCCAGTGATTCTGGCAAAGCCTGTTCCGCGCCAACCATATTCAAACGCCTTGTTTGACGCGAAGAACGCTGCGGAACGAACTGCCAATACTTCTGTGAATAAAGATCCAACAACGGGCAAAGACTCTTTGCTTGCCACGCCTGGCTCGGGTGGTGACGCGGTGCTTGGCATACAAGACTTGTGGTTTGTTCCACCCTATGACGCCAACGGAAATCAAATGCTTCCAGTGTTTGCATGCGTGGAGGAACTGTAATGCGCCGCCACGCGTTCACGCTTGTTGAATTACTTGTCGCGCTAACCGTATTGCTTGTGGTCATTATTGCCACGGCCAGAATTTTTGGAACAACTAGCAAGGTGGCCGCCATTGGCGAAGCCAGCGCCGACTTGCAGGCCACTGCGACAGCGGTCGAGAAAATTATTCGCGCCGACATTGAACGAATTGCGCGTGACGGCGTGCTGGCCATTCAATGCGTGGCTGTACGAAATGATGTGAACCGATATCAACGCGGTGTGACTAGCGATATCACTGGAGCCACCTTTACATCTGCGTCTTCAACCGCGCCGCTGCTTGATCCCACGCGCGCCAGCACGGATTTTGTGCGCTGCGATCAGCTTGTGTTCTTTGGCCGCGGACATGAGGTCAGCCAAGTGTATTTGGGCACGCGTGGCGGCTCGAGATCCGAACAAGCGTACGCGGTGAATACCTTTCCTTCGGGA
>CAIWNO010000102.1 GCA_903914045.1 uncultured bacterium
CCAACAGTGATCCACCAGAAGGCGCAACCACCCGCCAACACAAGAAGAACCCAAAGAATCAAAACGCGAAAATCCATTCGCAAAGAGTAGTCGAAGTTGTCGCCGCCGCCCCGCCAGAAATCTAGGCAAATCGCAAGCCTAATCAACCTGCAACACCTTACTATCTCGCTCGCGTGTATCCAGTCCAACTTGCCAATCGATATCTCACCAGCCGCATCATTCCGCTGATCGCGGTCGCAGCCGTTGCATTGTGCGTGGCCCTGGTGGTGATTGTTGTGAGCGTGATGAGCGGATTTCTTGACATGCTGCGCGCCAGTGGTCGCACGCTCATGGGCGATGTCGTGATCAGTTATCCCATTCGCGGAATTCCTTGGTACGAGCAACTCATTGACACCATTGAAAAACTTCCAGAGGCGCAGGCCGCCACTCCTTTAATTGACACCTATGGACTTGTGCGCATGCCGTATCCAGATGGCAGCGAAAAAGAAGTTGTGACGGCGAATGTGTGGGGAATTGAGCCGCAAAGCTTCAATCGTGTCACTGATTTCTCCAAGGCCTTGTACTGGAAACCGCCCGCATCGCCGGAAGCCGCCGCAAGCATGTCGCCCGATGATCTGCGCTTGAAACTCAGCGACAAAATTCTCAATGACGGCCTGAATTTGGTGAAGAGCGACACAGGCGAACCCGGACTTGTGCTGGGCATGCATGTTTCCATTGCCAATGAACGCATGCGCAATGGCAGCTATCGCCCGCGCTATCCACAATGGTTCATGCCCAAACAATCTGTCACGCTCACACTTGTTCCCATTAGCGCCAAGGGAACTATTGCGGAGCCGCGCGAGCGCGTGTTTCCAGTGGTGAATGAATTTAAAAGCGGCGTGTATCAAATAGATAAAAACCGCGTCATGATTTCTCTTGATGAGGCGCAGAAATTATTGCGCATGGACGCCGGCACCTTGTACGACATGCAAGCGCCGCCAAATGCCGACGGAAGTTTGCCCGTGCTTGGAACAAGCCCCGCGAAAGTTTCCAAAATTCTTGTGCGCGCCAAACCTGGCGTGACTCCAGATCAACTTCAAACCGCCGTGTTCGCCGCCTATGAAAAATTCGCATACGACGTTGCGGCCGATCCATCCAAAGTGATCAAGGCGCCGCGTGTTGATTCCATGAACATTCTCACGTGGGAGCAACATCTGCGCGACTTGATTGCTCCCGTTGAAAAAGAGCGTGAAATGATGCGTATTTTGTTCTCCATTGTGTATCTGGTGTGCGCAGGTTTGGTGCTCAGCATCTTCTGGGCCATCGTGCAGGAGAAGACCCGCGACGTTGGAATTCTGCGCTCAGTTGGAGCAAGTCGTTTTGGCATTTTGTGGATCTTTTTGCAATATGGATTGGTCATTGGCGCCATTGGTGGACTCTGTGGCGTTGGACTTGGTTGGCTGGTGATTCACAACATTAATTTTATTCACGAGACCATTGGTCAAGACGCGCCCGCGTGGAGTTACATCGCAAGTTTCATTATTGCGGCGATTAGTTTTGCCATGAGCGTGCGCGGCATGACAACGGGCGTGGTGCTCAGCACGTTACTGTGGAGCGTGCTTGGTTTCACGCTTGCGCTTGTAGGTGTTGGATTAATGCTGCACCGCGGCACATTAATTTGGGATCCCAGCGTCTACTACTTCGCGACCATCCCAGATCAAGTGGATTGGTTCACCGCCATCATCACGTGGTGTGGCGCGGTTATTTTCAGCGTGCTTGGCGCCAGCATTCCCGCCGCCAAAGCCGCGGACATTCATCCAGTCAGGGCGCTGCGCTATGAGTAAGTTCCTGCTTGAAGCCAAAGAATTGCGCAAGACCTATCACCTGGGTCGCGTGAAAGTGCCCGTGTTGCGCGGCGCAAGTTTCACGCTGGAGCAAGGCGAGTGGGTTGCCATACTTGGCTCATCTGGTAGCGGAAAAAGCACGCTTTTGCACTTGCTTGGTTTGCTTGACGAGTGCGACGTGGACTCCGGCGGAGTGTGGTTTGATGGCAAGCCCGTGGCCGACTTGAAGTTCTCCGCGCGCAACGCCTATCGAAATCAAAGCGTTGGATTTGTTTTTCAATTTTATCATTTGCTGCCGGAACTTTCTGTTTTGGAAAACGCGCTGTTGCCCAACATGGTCAACGCTGGCATGAATTGGTTCAGCAAGCGCGCGCAAGCGCAACAACACGCCACCGAGTTGCTCGACGCATTTGGTTTGTCGCATCGGCTCACGCATCGACCCGCTGAACTTTCTGGTGGCGAGCGCCAACGCGTGGCCATCGCGCGCGCTCTAGCCAATCAACCACGCGTGCTTCTAGCCGATGAGCCAACCGGAAATCTAGACACAAAAACCGGCGGCGAAATTCTTGACTTGATCGCCGCCAAGCATCGCAAAGGTTTGTCCATTGCCATGGTCACGCATGATCCCGCCGTTGCGGCGCGCGCCGATCGCGTTGTGAAGTTGGTCGATGGCTGCGTGGCGCAGTAACGCTCACCAAGTCATGTTCGATTTCTGATTTATTTTCGCGCGCCCGCGCAATTGCAATTTAATCACGCGCCCTGTACCGCGCCTTGACCGCCTGCGCCAACTGCGTGATGCTCCAACCAAAGCGCTTTTTCAAGGCTTCTTCCCATGGAATACCCGCTTTCACATCCTTCACCCACTCGCCAAACCCTTGGCGATTTGTCTGCACCAAATAATCCACGGTGAGATAGCCAATCGCATATCCAATGGCGTCGGGACCGGGCCATGAACCATCCTCATAATTCATGTGAAGCACATTCAGAACATCGTTGGTTCCGCTGCGAATCCATTGCAACCCTTGCGGCTTGCGATCGTCTTTGGTGGTTGAGTTTGGAAAACTTTCCGCGGCCACATACTCCGCATAGCCCTCGTCGGCCCATGACGGCAAGCGCGCGGGCGAACCATATCGATGCATGAATCCATGCGACGCCTCATGCACAAGCGTGGCCATAAAACGATTGGCGTCCTGACTTTTATACGCGCTCACCACAACTTTTGGACCGACCATGTGGCACAACCCAATCGCACCAGGCGGAGGCATGGAGTTGTATGCGGCCATTTCAAGAGCGCGGTAATGCGCCTCCGTGGCTGACACAATCACCACCGCTTTGCCGTGAAAAATATTCAGACCAACTGGAAGCGCGAACATCTTGGCCACAGTTTCATACATGTCATCCATTCGCTGCGCCAAATCTTTGGTCTCACCAATTGGCAAATCCGCGTACAAAACCCAGTACTTTGCCTCCACCACTGAATAGCGCACATTGACCTGCTTTAACCAGCGATCAGCGTCGGCCTTCATGTCTGTCAACGCTTGCGCACGCTCCGCGTCTGTGGCCACGCTCCAAGGCTGTGCACTAGGCGCGTCGCTGGTCGCGCGTGCAGGCTGTGCAATCGGCGCGTCGTCTTTTTCTTTCGGCGCGTTGTTTTTTTTCTTCGACGCGTTGTCTTTTTTCTTAGCCGTGTCGGCGCCAACTGCCTTGGCTTGAAATTCTTTTTCGGCGGCAATGCGCCGATCTTCAATCACCTTGCGCCGATGTTCCGCGACCTCGGCGCGCAATGCGACGACTTCATTTGCACAATTCCGATCGCGACGAATTGCATCAGCGAGCGCGGCGTCGGCCAATTTATCGGCGTCTTGCAATGTGAACAACATGCGCGCGAGTTGGATGTACTGCGAAGCCAGCCTCCAATCCAACAACTTTTTGCACATGCGATTGGCGTCGTCGGGTTTGAAATTGGTCCACGGCGCATGCCCAAATGAACCATCAATCCCTTTGAAATCCCATTTGGAAATTGTGCCTTTGAGGGTCTCCCCCGAGATCAATTTCACCTTCCATGGAAGCGGTGGTTCCACCACGCCTTGGGCAAGGGCTGGACTCCATGAAAAGAGCGCATAAACCAACAAAATCAAGAAATGTTCAAATCTGATCATCTACTTCCAAAGTACTCGGCTACCATCGCCGATGGAAGGTCAATTCCATTTTCTCTAGACCATTTTTTAGGAGACTTCGATGTTTGAACGCTTGACGGATCGTGCTCGCAAAGTGATGGCTCTGGCAAATCAAGAGGCCCAGCGCTTCAACCATGAATACATTGGCACCGAGCACATACTGCTTGGCCTTGTCAAAGAAGGTTCGGGCGTGGGCGCGAATGTGCTGAAAAATCTTGGCATTGATTTGCGCAAGGTTCGCCTTGAAGTTGAGAAGTTGGTCAAGAGCGGTCCCGAGATGGTGACCATGGGCAAGCTTCCACAAACTCCGCGCGCCAAGAAAGTGATTGAGTACGCGATTGAAGAGGCGCGCAATCTGAACCACAACTATGTCGGCACCGAGCATCTGTTGCTTGGTCTATTGCGCGAGCAAGATGGCGTGGCCGCGCAAGTGTTGTTGAACCTTGGCATGAAACTAGAGGAAGTCCGCGAAGAAGTGCTGAATTTGCTTGGCGCTGGCGGTGAAAGCGAACAAGAAAATCCACAGCAAGCCGAGGCCGCTGCGGA
>CAIWNO010000103.1 GCA_903914045.1 uncultured bacterium
CATTAAAAAAGTCCTGCGCATCGTTGTGGATGCGCAGGACTGAGGACCCTTGAAAGAAGGTCCTTTGATTTGCTTTGTGAGTGAGTTAATCCTTGCGTCTACGGCTAGAAGCCATGCCAGCAAGAACAATCAAGGTCGCCGCGCCTGGGGATGGAACACCAAATGTCCAAGCTTCTTGTCCTGCTTCAAGGCCACTAAATGATGAATCAAATGTCCACACTTTGCCGCTGGTGGTGTACTTAGTTTGCGCGTCGCTTTTCAAGTTGGCGCTGGCAATGGTGTACAAAGTTGTTCCACCAGTTTGCGCGGTGGACTTGCCCACGAAATCGCACCACATAGTGAATTTGGGAAGCGTTGGACCTGAAATGCCAGAGGCGGCTTGAATATCACTTACCTTGAGCGTGAAACGGCCAAACATAACCATCTTGTCGGCATATGCGCTGGCGTTGGTTTGAAAGCCAGCATCTGTTGGAGCCGCTTGATACACGCCCGCGCCAACAAAGCCAGTCGCGCTGCTGCCACCGGTGATAACGCCAACATTTGAATTTGGATTCATGAAGTACACGTCTGGGGTAACGCTGCCCGTGTTGCCCGAGCCTTGAGTACGCGCGCCAACGGTAAGGAACGAATCCCATGTGTTGTTGCCTGTTCCACCAGAAGCGCCAGCCGCTGGAAGCCAACTGGTGTTGCTGTGCTGGTAAGCAAGTCCATTGCTCACTTCATACTTGGCTGTTTTATTCACGCCATAGGTAGAAGCATCCGTAGTGGCTTGACCAAAGAAGTTCACCACGCGTTCGCCGTTAGAACCAGTGCCAGAAGCGGAATTAAATTTCAAGTACACGTCCATGACGGAATAGTTAACGCCGCCTTCTGTGACAATGTAATTCTTTGCATACAGGCCTTGCGCACCGGAAACAGAGGCGCTTGCGACGCCAACCATGTTCATTGCAGTGGCAGCCGCCAACGACGCACCAGTGATAGCAAAAATCGAATTCTTCATTTCTTTTCCTTCCCTCTTCTTCATCGAGGAACAAATTATTGACAGAGATCCTTTTCCTTTGATTCAGAAACAACATGTTTCAAAACCAGATCCCTGCTAAGTGAACTTCCGTACAGTGCAATTCAAAGGTTCCCTTGCAAGCAAATATCTTTGAATTTTTTAAAGTTTCTAACTTGATTACAGCTGCAGATAGAATGTGTGTAATTGAAATCAGTTAAAAAAAGCTTTATTTTGGCTGAAATGCGCTGCCAAGGATAAAAAGCGCTGGATTGCGCTGGAATATAAGTTCTAGGACTTTGCTTGCGATTTTGCGCTAATGCACTACTGCAAGTTTATATTGGCGCCTTTGCCAAGCGCATAGGGGGCGCAACAAGTCCCGCGGTCAACACCCCGTGAAGCAATAAGGCGGAACTTTGCTGCAACAAAACAGGCGTGATTTTCCCTACAAAGTCGCTTGCGTTGGCCCCCGGCGGAGTATCCATGCTGACAATTAAGTCGCCGGCGGTTCGTCCGCGCAAAGTGGTGCGACCAGTTTGGGTTGATTTGCCGGCATTTTGTTCCCATCGCAATTCAACACTTCCAAATGTGGGTTGCGCATCGCGCAAAGTGCAGACTTCCTCAACCAACACATCCACGGTGCGGCTAATCCACGCGGCGTGTACGCGCGCGCTGGTTTGGGTTTGCAAATTCAGCAGCACGTTGTTGCGAAACTTTTTTACTTGATTTGAAATGTCGTCCTTGAAACGTTCAATGGCCACGGTGCCTGGGCGCGGTGAATACTTAAAGATAAAATTGTTTTTGAAGGGAAGTGTGCGCACCATGTCGCACGAGGCCTCAAAGTCCTCGTCGGTTTCAGTGGGAAAGCCCACTATGAAATCGCCGGCGATTGTGGCGTCGGGAAGAATGTCCAGCGCCTGCGCGGCGAAGGCCTCGTACTCGCCGCGGGTGTAGCCGCGGTTCATGAGTTTCAGAATTCGATCGGAGCCACTTTGTGCGGGGGCGTGCAAATAGCGGCAAATACGCGGGCAATCGCGCATGGTTTCTAGAATGTCGCGCCCGAAATCGCGCGGGTAGCTGGTGACAAATCGCAAGCGCGCAATAGCCGGGACTTCATCGTGAATGCGCCGCAGCAGGTGCGCGAATGTGGTCACGCGCTTGCCAACAGGAATGGCGGCGCGAAATGCTGCAAGACCAGGACCAATTTGCGCGGCCTCGCGGCCATCAATGGTGACGGCGGCGCCGTGTTCGTAGCGATAGTGATTGACGGTTTGCCCAAGCAGCGTGATTTCAATGGCGCCAGCGTCGGCGAGTTTGCGGCACTCATCAATGATGTGGTCGGGCGGGCGATGCACTTCGGCGCCGCGCGTGTTTGGAACCACGCAATAGGTGCAGAATTTATTGCAGCCGCGGGTAATGCGAACTTGCGCGGCAAAGGCGCTGCGGCCGGCGACAATGGGGTCGAAGGCGCGCGAAAGATCCAGCGTTTCAAGGTCATCCTGAACGGCGCTTAGGACGGCGCTACGGCGTGTGCGATTGCCAGCCAAGGCGGTGCGCTCGGCGGCCGTAGCGGCTTCGGAGCGGCGGGCGGCATCAATTAAAGCGGGCAATTTGTCCAGTTCACCTGGACCACACATAATGTCGAGTTGCGGAAATCGCTGCAGTAAGGACAGGCCATCGCGTTCAGCCATGCAACCTAATACGCCCAACAGAATATTTTCGCCCGCCAACTTGCGCTCGCTGACAATGCCAAGACGCGAATACACCTTGCTTTCCGCATGTTCGCGCACGGAACAGGTGTTGAACAGCACCACTTGGGCGGCGTCGGGATTGTCGGTAAACGTGTAGCCCAAGGTGCTCAGTTGCCCACGAACCAACTCGGAGTCGAGCTCATTCATTTGGCAACCAAAAGTTTCTAAATAAACCGTCGTGTTGGACATGCAAGCAGTCTAGTGCCGCGCCACGGTTTGCCGATGAAGGAACATGCGCGCAGGTCAAGGACTTTTATTTTTTGTGGTGGCTTTATTAGTCACCGGAACCGTCATGGTGAACTCCGCTTCGCTGACTTCCACCAACGGGGCGGGCGTGTCATTGAACGATTTATTGTTGGGGCGCAACACCTGGTTCGCGTTGGCCGCCGCCGCCGCGTTGTGGTTGGGAACGCGCGTATCGGTTGAGCGGGTGTTCTCATTGCGCGGCTTGGCAAGCCCCATTCCTTGGATTGTGTTGGTCATGCTTTTGGGATTGGTGTTGGTGCATGTGCCAGGCATTGGCCGCGAAGTCAATGGCGCGCGCAGGTGGATTACGATTGGTCCAATTGGGTTGCAGCCTAGCGAGCTTGTGAAGTGGGGCATGCCCGTGGTGATCGCGTGGCATTGTTGCCGGCGCGCGGGCGGACTTGGTTTTTTCTGGAAGGGATTTATTCCGCCGCTTTTATTTGTGAGCGTGTTCGCTGGTTTGGTTGCGCTGCAAGATTTAGGAACCGCGGTGTTGATTGAAGTGGTGGCGATTGCCATGTTGATCGCGGCGGGTGCTAGATTTTGGCACGCGTTATTGCTGCTACCCGCGGCGTGCGTGGCGGTGGGCGCGCTGATCATTACAAGTCCATATAGAGTAAATCGAATTCTGGCGTACATGGATCCATTCGCCGACGCGCAGGGCAAGGGCTATCACATTATTCAAAGCATGGCGGCGATCACTGGTGGCGGATTGCCTGGACGCGGACTTGGAAATGGAATTCAGAAATTTGGATACTTGCCGGAAGCGACGACGGATTTTATTTACGCCATTGTGTGCGAGGAGTTGGGAATTGGCGGAGCGATTGGCGTGCTTGCCATCTTTGTCATGCTGGGTATTTCGGGTCTGGCCATTGCCACGGCCACGGCAAAAGTGAAGGAAAATGAGGGTAAAACAAAGGTGATTTCGTTGGTGACCAATTTTGAATCGCTGATCGCCATGGGCTTCACGCTGACGGTGACCATGCAGGCGTTGATTAACGCGGCCGTGGTGACGGGCTTGGCGCCGACCAAGGGAATTGCGCTGCCATTAATTTCGCGCGGCGGCACGGGATGGATTTTGACGGCGTTGAGTTTAGGAATGGTGGCCAGCATTGCGCGCGCTTCTGACAGGCGCAGAAAAATGTTGGCCAGCGCGGGCACGCTTGTGGAAAATCTAGAATCAACTTCGACCAGCGCGGGCGAGACGGTTACGGACTTACATAATTCTGGCGGTCAATCGGGCGCGCTCGCGGGCACGCTTGCTGTGGCCACAAAGTAAGTCAGCGTATGAAAAATGCGTTGATGGATTTGAATCGCACGATGCGCACAAAAATAAACACACAAGGTGACGCGCCATGTGACGCGGGAGTTGTTCATGGCGCATGAAGCCGCGCAACTTGACGAGCAACTAGGCGAGCAACTTGGCGCGCAGGGCGACACGCAAGATGGCGCGGTTGGATTTGCGGGCGGCGGTTCGGGCGGACACATTAGTCCTGGCATTGCGATTGCGCAGAGACTTGCCACGCGTGCGCCCAAAATAAAGAGCGTGTTCTTGTGCAGCACGCGCGCCATTGACGCCGACATGTTGCGCCAAGCGGGCGCAATTGCGGAGCCCATTCCAGCGTCGCCGCCATCATTGAAGCATGCGTTGAAATTTGCGCGCAATTTTTTTGCGGCCAAGCGCCGCGCCACGCAGGTCATGCGCGAGCGCGACATTCGCCACATTGTCAGTCTGGGTGGATTTGTAACCGCGCCCGTGGTGGTGGCGGCTCGAAAGCTTGGAATACCTATAACGCTGCTGAATTTGGACGCGACTCCAGGGCGCGCCAACCGCTTTGTGCAGTCGCGGGCCACGCATGTTTTAAGTGCCGTGGCGGCAACGGGCTTGGCGCGTTGGAACGGAATTGCGCTGGGATTTCCAGTGCGCCACTGCGCGATTGCGCCCGGTGACGCTGCAAGTTGCCGCGCGAAACTTGGCTTAGAGCCCAATCGATTCACCTTGCTGGTGACGGGTGCTTCGCAAGGCGCGACCAGTCTGAATGAATTCGTGCCGCACTTTGCGGCGCGCAACAAGGATTTGTTTTTACAGTGGCAAATTGTGCATTTAACCGGTGGCGGTGAAAGCGACGCGGCGCGCATGCGCGGCGAGTACGCGCGTCTTGGCGTGAAGGCGCTTGTGATTCCATTTGTTCATGAAATGGGAGTGGCGTGGGGCGCGGCGGATGTGGCGCTGACACGCGCCGGCGCCAACAGCGTTGCCGAAGTGGAGATGAATAATGTGCCGGCGATTTTTGTGCCCTATCTATATCACAAAGATCTTCATCAGAAGGCCAACGCGCAGCCGCTTGTGAACGCGGGCGCGGCGGCCATGGCGCTGGACAAACTTGACCGTGATTTCAATATGCAGTCCATTGGAATTGTGTTGGAGAAACTGATGCTCGACGACGGCGCGCGTAACGCCATGCGTGCGGCGCTTATGGCCATGCCCAAGATTGACGCGGCAGATTGCGTTGCGCAGTTGGTGCTGGCGGATTTGAAACCGCGGTGAGGAAATGGTTCACGCATGAATGCGTGCGCATGCGCGATGGGCCTAGTTGAGCGCATGAGTGGGCGTTTTGCGCCTAGATGATCGCAAAGTGAAAGCGTAAGAAAGCCCTACTATTACAGGCACAATGAGAAGGTCCGCCCTACATGATGAATTGGAATCTTTCGCTTTGGCGGAGTCGAATAGGCGCGTGGAGGTGGTGCGCGCGGCAGACCGCCTCGCGGCGCATGAAACGCAACCCGCCAAGAGCGATGTGATGTGGATTCCCTATGGACCCGCCGAGGAGGCGCACTGCGTGCAGATTGCCGCGGACATTGGCGCGGCGGCGTCGGAGTACGCGGCCATTCGACGCGGCGTGGGCGTGATGGATTCCAGCCAGCGCGGAGTGATCGAAGTTCGCGGCGCGCATCGCATAGCGTTTCTGCAGCGCATGGTGACTCAGGATATTTCCAAATTGAAAGCGGGCGAGGCCTGTGAAAGTTTTTGGCTGAATCGAAAGGGTCGCATAGAGGCGGACATGTGCCTGTGTGAATTCAGCGACTGCATGCGCATTGACCTTGATCGATTTGTCGCCAACGACGTCGCGCAACAATTGCAAGCGTTTGTGTTTGATGAGGATGTCGCCATTCGCGACGCCTCGGATGAATACGCGCGGCTGTCGTTGCATGGACCAGCCGCG
>CAIWNO010000104.1 GCA_903914045.1 uncultured bacterium
GCCTTGCCCGCCGGATATGCATTTCGCACACCTGGAAGCATGGATAACACGCTCGCCGCCAAGGACTCAATGGTTCACTGCAAGTACACGGTGTTGAACGATAAGGAAATTATGCTGTTGGAACTTTCCTACAACGGCGCTACCACCAAGTACGCCGTGCCGCAGAAACTTTTCAAGGATAAGTTTTTGCCGCTCGTGATTGCCAGCGGCGCCATGGCCGCCGACGACAAACAAGTTGCGCAAGTGAATAACTTTATGTGGCGATGGATGTTGTTCACCACAACATGCACCATTCAGAAGCCCACCAACCCGGACGGCAAGTTGATTTCGATTGATGAACTGAAACAATATTTTCCAATGACCACCAAGTACCTCAACATCAAAACTAAAGTGAAGGGCTTTGACGGAATCAACAATCCCGCCGCCTTTGAAAACACCTTGGAATGCGGACTAGGCATGGAATTGTTTGGCACGTTGTTTGATTTCCGACTCTTTACCGACGTGCCTGGCTACAGCAAGTGGTTGGCCACGGAAGCTGATAAAAAAGATCCGCGTTACGCGCACTGGCGTTGCGTTGAGGCCATCATGCGTTCACGCGAGCAACGCTGTAAGGCGGAGCATTCCGAGGACGCTGTGGCTGGCGCACCGTGGCATTCCATCAATGGATATTTGAACGAGCAGTATCCAAAGGAATGTGATTGCAACGATCCAGAGACCAAGGCCATCATCGCTGGTTTGCGAAGTAAATAATTTGCATTTTGATTAGGATTCCATCATGAACTTAAATAAAAAATTTCTCGCGTCCATTCGCTTGGTATCACTTGCAGGGCTTGCCTGCGTGAGCGGCTGCGCCGTGGCCAATAAAGCAATCAAGGCGGACTTCGCCGATTACAACTCTATTATTCAATACACGCAGACACAGCAAATGTTGTTGAATATTGTGCGCATGCACTTTTGTGAAACACCAATGTTCCTACAGGCTGGCGGATTAACGGCTTCGTATGAAAGCACTGTCAGCGGCAACGCGGGCGGTTCAAACGGCCAGCAGGCGGGGATGAATTTCACATATGCGTTTGGAATGAACTATCAGTTCTCCACCCGACCAGTCATTACGTACACCCCAGTGGACGGAGCCGCATATGTACAGCAATACATGTCAGAAGTGTCGCCAGAAACACTCGTGATTTTGTTTCGCTCTGGATGGGAAATTGACAAGCTTTCAAGTGTGTTGATTGAGAAGATCACACTTGAGGGTGGCGAAGTGTTGGTGAACCACAGCAATGCGCCGAGTTATGCCAAGTTTAAAGAGTTTTTTAATGGACTTCGAGAGGCGCAAAAAACACGCATGTTGAGCTTAACGATCGCGTCAAAAGACACGCTTGTAATGAACGATGGAAAGAAGAATTTTACCATATCGAACTATCAAATGCGTTCGATCATGATGATCATGTACAACCTTTCCGAGAACACGGACACGCCAATAGAGCAGAAAACATTTGTAGACGACGTCGGGGGCGATACGAATACTGAGATTAAAATTCGCGCCACCAAGACTCGTTTGGAAGATTCCATGGTGTCTGTGGAATTTGCGGGTTATCAATACAGCATTGCGACCAACGACATCAATTCTAAGAACACCATGGCGTTGTTACTGCAGTTGAGCCGTATTCAATCTTTGCCTGCGGGGCCATCACCGGTACTCACTATTCCGGTGCGTTAATTGGGTGGGTTTGCGCGATCAGCGTGGTCTCGAAAAAAACGAAATATTGCAACAAGGCGTTGTGGCATTTCAGATGCGGCTACCGTGCGGATTGCGGATTCTGTTCAAGGTTGAAATGTAAATCCAAAATGAAATGTGCAAGCGTTCACGTCGTAAATTGTCCATCAAAAAGTGATCGTGAATGATCGCGATTGAAAGTACATTGCCCCCATGAAAATCATGTCTGTTCTTCAGCGCGTTCCATGGCTTTGGCATGACAAGATCGCCACGCGGGTGAAGTTGCCAATTTGGTTGCAGGCCACGTTGTTGTTTTGCGTTTTGTACGCCGCTTGTGCGGCCGCGGCATTTTATGCGGGAGTCATTTTAGAATTTCTTGGGGACCGCAGTTGGTCAATCACGCTAGGGTTAATCGCGTTCTCGGCGTACGTCATGGGAAAAACACCTCAGGGAGTGGAGAAACTCTGGTTAAGTATTACTCCGTGGCTTGCCAACAGCAACCAAGAGATTGCCGCATTCCATGAGCAGACACACAAAACACTCATGCGCATGTTTTGGCCAATCGCCCTGGGCTTGATTGTGATCACGCTGCCATTTAGTTTTTTAACGCCAAGCGCCGAAGAGGGTTCCGCATATCAACTCTTTGATTCGCGATTGAACACAGTGCTTATTCCATTTGTGATGTATTTTTTAGGTGGCGCAAGCGCGTTGTGCACAATTGGAATTTGCGCTTTCACGTGGCGCATGAATCGCGATATTGTTTTGAAGACGGGATTTATTTTGAATGATGGCAAAAAATCGCTTGCGCCTTTCAACAGGCTTTTATGGCAAATCTGGGGAACATTTTCTATCCCATTGATTGCGGGAGTTATTTTGTTGGAGTACTCCACGCCTGTAAAGAGCGGTGATTGGGTAAGCATTTTGAATGTCATTACGTTCGGTGTGATACTGAGTCTGACTCTTCCAACTATTTTGCTGCCGCAACACTTAATGAATAAATGGCTGCGGAAGTTGCAACTAAATGAGTTGGAGCAATTAAACAAGCAGTTGGAGCAGGCGGCGGAACCTGTCACGGATGGCGATACGCATCAACTGCTACTACGTATGCATCGATACAACCACATTGACCACCAAATCCAACGTGCGATCGGATTTTCGCCAACGCTTGTGGATTTAAATTTTGTGATTGAAATTGGCTCTAGAGTATTTTTTATTGTCATTGCAATGTTGTTGCGCAACCTTTTTTACGCGCAGCAGACGTAACTGCCTTAGCGTTGTAAGCGCTCTAATAGAGGCGCTACACCTGCAAATAATTACTTACCCAAGTGGGCCTTGAAAAAATTCGAGATTTCCAAAAACGCCTCTTTCGACTCAGGTGCAAATGGGTCTATGCAGAATTGGGCGTGTGACATTCCTTCATACACATGCAGCGCCGCTTCAACGCCGCATTGCCGTAACTTGCGATGCACGCGCACCGTGTTGCTGAGAAACAAATCGCGAGTACCGGTGGTGAGAATCGTTGGCGGAAAGTTGTGCATATCGCCATAAATAGGTGAAATCAACGGGTCTTTCAGATCATGACCGTTCGCATACAGCAGGGCGCTTGCTTCAAGCGCGCCGTCATACGAGACCAATATGTTGTCAAGCATCTGGTTGGAAAAATACGTGTCTCCTGTTTTACTTAAGTCAGCCCACGGAGTGCCGGCCGCGATCGCGCCGGGCATTGGTAGGTGCTCTTGCTTGGCGCGTAACACCATGGCCAACGCCAGGCCGCCGCCAGCGGAGCTTCCCACTATCCCTATATTTTCTGGCTTCTCCATGGTGATCGCAACTTTCCATACCGCAATCGCATCGTCTAGTCCGGCTGGAAACGGAAAGTCGGGCGGCATGCGGTAGTTCACCGAGATCACTTTGAAATGTCCGTAACCAGCCATTTCAATCGCTTCCAATGTTCCCGCTTCGCCGGGACCGAACACATAGCCGCCGCCATGGACATGCACTAAAAGTCGATTTTGATTTTCTGGGGGAATATTATTTGGCGTGATCATAAATACATTCACTCCGGCAATATTCATTGCTTCAACCTTCACGCCTAAGGTCTCACGCAACTGCGGCAGTGTTGCGATGACGGCAGTGGCATCCGCGGCGACCAGCGACTTCCATTGAGCGTTGTTTGTCGGCGCAACTTTCCAAGATGGATCGCAAGGAGCGGCGATTAGTTTTTGTAACTCTGGACTCACTGTATTGGGGACGGGAACAATATGCGCTGGCACTTGGAGAGCGGGGTACGGCGTTGATTGCGGTATTGCCGGGGAATTATCCAGCGCGGCGACCTGAGTGAACAAGATGATCGAGCCCGTGATCACCGCGAAGGTGAAGCATGTGGCACATGTTTTTTTGCTTTGCATTTTTATATGGTAGCGATCACATATTTCGCAAACTGTATTGACTTGATTTAATTCAGAAACGTGTTGCGAACGTCGGTACGTGTCAATATAATTGATAAGATAAATAATGCTTAATTATAATAATTTTAAAATATTCCTAGCCAGTCTTTTAATCTTAGCGACTAGTTTTTCTGTGACCGGATGTGCCGCATCATCGTTGGCGCCTTCAAACTCACAATCGCTATCCACGTCGAAGGAGCCTCTTCCTTCTTGGATGCTTGGTCTGTGGTGTCGCGAATGGGTTCGTTATCCAGGCGTCCTGATTGAAGATCCAAAGGCAATTCAAAAAAGTCCACAACTTGTGAGATATCTTCAATCCCCGCGTTCATTTGGAGATATGCGGTATCCCAAAGATCGACCGGCATATGCAAACGCGAAATCATTCGCGGACATGTCGGACAGCGACCTTCTGATTATTGCGAAGGCGGAGGGATTTGTTGGTTACACAACCGCAGAGAATACGGATGCCACGCATGCAGCTGTTCAGTGGAACCGCGAGCTCGATTTCAACCCAACAAATGGTGTGGATATTAGTCGTGTTGTTCTCATGAGCGACGACCGGATATATGAGAGCGCCCTTGACAACACATGGACCGAACACTATTTCAGATTGACTAGCGGTGAGAACCGGTTTCTTGTCGTACGCGTTGAGTGTGCCGGTCGACTTGATCGGATATTGATTGTGGGTGGGGATCAGTTTTACTATGCCCGTAATCGCGCCAAGGATTTGCCAGCCACTAATCCACCAAGCGATTCACTGAGCGCATTAATTACATCGACTCATGCGACACGGGCGCAGATCATTGAGTTTCTCGATTGCGAATTTTCGGTGGGTCGTATGCGTGGTGGTCGTGTGCCATGGGAAATTCAGTACTCCACACTTCCTTGGCGTGAAGGCAAGCATCTTGAATTTGTCGATCTCTTTCAAGCGCAAGGCTCCAACGGTGATCTGAAGTTCCAAGCAAAGGCGGGAGAAACCTGGACTGTGCCTTGCAATACTTTAGACCCAAGGGATTTTGAAATTCTCTTTCCGGCATCGAAGTAAGTGTTGATGCAAAGCCAAAAAAGTCAATCATCACCATTTTTCAATTAGTTACACCTGAAATTGCCTAAGTTTCTTGGTGATTTTATTTTCATTGCATTGTTGGCGTAAGTTATTTTCGCCGCACCCGTCACGGATAGCGATACGCATAAGTCGATTTTGCGTATGCATCCATACAGTCACATTGATTATCAAATCTGGCGCGTCACGGCGCAGTTGTCATCCAAGAATTTGCATCCGCACCAACGCGCTTGCCTTCATCGGACAAATTGCGCATGGTGGCTTGATCAAACAAAACATCATTGAGCGGTTTCCAGTTTTGCGGAATCGCCACCCAGCGCACTTCCACATCGCCGTTGCCAAGCGCCTTGGTTAATTTCGCTTTTGCATATAAATAGCGCAGCGAAGTGATCTCCGAGGAACGTACGCTTATAAATAAACTACGCGCCATCATTGTGGGCCAAAGGGGCTGCACAATTTCGGCGCTTGGCTGAATGTATTCATTAATAATGACCCAGTAGCGTGTCTTTGGAATGGGGGCATTTGGATGTTCACGTTTCCAAACCGCGCCAAATGAATCGCGATCGTGTTGGTCGCCGCCATCAAAGAAACTGCTGACAACATTGCCGTCGACGTAGAGTGATCCTTGAATTTCACGTGGCGCAAACGCGCCTGGAATAGCCCCCGATGCAAGCAAGATTTGCGATAGCTCATTTGGGTCATTGGATGCAACGGCTTTGCGAGCCGCGGCCACAAAGTCGAAGGCAAATCCATTTCCAGTGTCAATGTTGGTTGCTTGAATTAATAATATGTGGTTGTCGGAACCGGCTTGTTTTATACGCTTGGCAAATTCCATATGCATTTGCGAACGCAAATCTCGCTCAAGACCAGGAACCGTGGCAAGACTTGCATTTTCTGGCAAGAAGAAAAATGTTCCGCGGCGAGTCACCCAATCAGATTTTGGATTGCGAAAAAGATCATCGACTGTTGCTAAATCCGCGCTGGTTCCAAGGAACGCAAAGGGCGCAATGAACGCGCCAGTGCTTACGCCGGAAACGCCTTGAAACTTTGGCATTGCGCCCGCGCCTGGCGCAACGGTGGACCACCCCAACAGAAAGCCCGTTCCAAAAGCACCCCTGTCGCCACCGCCAGAGAGCAATAGAAAATCCATCGTGCAATGTGGATCGATTTGTTGGCGCGCGTAC
>CAIWNO010000105.1 GCA_903914045.1 uncultured bacterium
CGCGTTGTACGCAGGCGACATGGTCAACGCCGCCGACGCGCTTGCCGCGCCAGCATCGGCCCATTCATCAAACAGTCCAACACCAGCGGTTAGCGTTGTTCCCGCAGGTTGCTGCAAATACGCCGCGTAATTGGTGTACGTCCAGCCGCGATAGCTCGACACAATTCTGTTCCACGCCGAAGGCATGGTGCGATCAAGCGGAATTAAGAACGCGTAATTAATCACATTCACTCTGTCGCCGCGCACTTTAGTCACGGGGAAATTCTTTTGATAGATGCCCCAGTTTGGGTAGTAGCCAACAATCTTGCGCTGCTCCACCGTTGGCATTTTCTCGTAGCCAACAGGATCGGTGCTTACAACTTCGCATGGACCCCACGCAAGAAGAACCACAGCCATGTCGCCGCTGTCTGTAGTTCCGTTGCCGTCAAAGTCGTATGGAGAATTCTCACCGATGTACAAAAGCAGCCCGCCAACATCCGAGCTGTCCACGGTGTTGTCGCCGTTGATGTCGCCAACACATTGCGATGGCTGCGTAACCGCAAGCGCAAGAACCGCCGACGCAGTGCCCGCGGAATTTGTCGCGCTCATTGAAATGTTCGTCGCCGCGGCGGTGGTTGGCGTTCCAGAAATCAAACCGGTCGTTGTGTTCACAACAAGACCCGCGGGCAAACTTGTAGCGCCAAAAGAAGTTGGCGTTCCACTTGCAGTAATTTGATAAGAAAATAAACTCCCCACGCTGGCATTGGCGCTACTTGCGCTTGTAATCACGGGCGCGGAAATTGTTCCACCGCCGCCAGTACCGCCACCACCAGTTCCGCCGCTGTTTCCTGCCTTAAAAACTAAATTGGTGGGTTGCACGCCAGGCGCGCTGGTGTTGAACACGCAACCAACTTCCGTGGCCGCGCCCGCGGCAAGCGCGCCATTCCAACTGACGTTCACCACAACATAATGGTTGCCCACTTTGCTTTGAATGCTGCCATTCCAAATGCTGGTGATGGTTGCGCCCCAATCAAACTCAAGCGTCCAACTGGTCACGGCGGCGCCGGTGTCGTTGCTGGCGCGCAACACGCCTTGACCGCCAGTGGTCCATTGATCGGTGTAGGAAAATGTGCTGGCGGCGCGCGCGGAACTAGCCATCAACACAACGCACGCAATCTTTGACATTAGGTTTTTCCACGACACGTCTCTGCTATTTAATTTCATTATTCAACTTTCTCAATAGGGGTCTTCGGGCGAAACGCAACCGCAACCAACCATCTTCAGTAGATAGAACTCACTACGGTGCGCGCTGTTGAAATGTTGCTTGCGCACCAAGCAATTTTTTAAAATGTAAAAACACATTCATTGCCCGCGTATCGCGCATGTTTGACAAGGGTTGGTAACTCGCTCGTGCGCCGCACAATTTAAACATTGCATGCCAAGTTGCAAGGTGCGCCACACAATTTCCACAAAGACGTTTCCAAAAAAAAGCCCCCCGCACTTTGTGAGTGCGAGGGGCAGGGGACTCGCTGGCCGCGTGCGTTTACACGGCCAACGAGTAACCAATGTGTGTGTGAGTTAATTGCGTCGACGGCGGCTTGCCACCAAGCCTGCAAGACCAATCAAAGCCGCCGCGCCTGGTGCAGGGATGGACGTGAACACATGCGAGGAGAATCCTGGCGCAAATCGAGTGCTCTCGTCACCGTTGCGCCAAACGCCTAAGGCATCATCTGGTTCGCCTGGATAATTGTTGTAGTAGTACGCGTTGTATTGCATGCCCGTTGCGCCAGTGAGAAGCGAGCCGGAATACATTGCGTCGAACACCGAGTACGACTGCGTGTCGA
>CAIWNO010000106.1 GCA_903914045.1 uncultured bacterium
GGTTGAAAGGCTTCACGCATGGCAGCGCGTTTGTCAGCGCGGAGCACGCCAACTTTGTGTGCGCCAACAAGGGCGGCCGCGCCAACGATGTGCTTGAACTTGCGCGCATCATTCAAGAGCGTGTTTTGCAAAGCCAAGACGTGGACATTGAAATGGAAGTCGCGGTGTGGGGCCGCTCGTTCCAACCCAAGGAGAAAAAGTAATGCGCGTGCTTGTGCTTAAAGGTGGTCCCGACGCGGAGCGTGAAGTCAGCATAAAAAGCGGCTCGCAAGTGGCCGCCGCGCTTGCGCGTGCCAACGCGCACGTGAACGAAATCACGATTGATCGGCTTGATCTTGCTGAATTACAGGCGCTTTCGGGCGACGTGATTTTCCCTGTGTTGCACGGACCATGGGGCGAAGGTGGACCGCTGCAAGAAATTCTGGAGCAGGATGGACGGCCCTATGTTGGCTGCCAACCCGCCGCCGCGCGGCTAGCCATGGACAAGACGGCTACAAAAATTGCGGTGGCCCGCGCTGGCGTCTCCACTCCATTGGCGTGCGAAGTGTTGATGGGCAAGCCCATCACGGTGAAACTTCCGCTGGTGATCAAACCTTCCAACGATGGCTCGAGCGTTGATTTACGAATTTGCCGCACGCTAGAAGAACTGGCCGTTGCCCGCCAATCACTTGAGGGGCTCCGTCCCAGATTGCTTGCGGAGGAATTCATTCAGGGTCGTGAATTCACCGTGGGTATTCTCAATGGAAAAGTTTTACCTCTGATTGAAATCAAAGCGAACAGCGGCGTGTACGATTACCAAGCGAAATATGTGCGCAACGACACGCAATACATTTTAGATCCGGAAATTTCCACCGAGCTCAAGGACGCCATGAACCGCCACGCACTGCTGTGTTGGCACGCCTTGGGTCTGCGCGACGTGGCGCGGGTGGATTTCATGGCCGACGAGCGCGGCCCTTGGTTTCTAGAGGTCAACACCATGCCCGGCTTCACGGATCATTCATTGGTGCCAAAAGCCGCAAAACATGCGGGAATATCAATGGAACAGTTGGTGCTTGAATTGGCGCAAGGCGCCCTGAATCGCGCCGCGAAACTGCAGGTGTGATTGGAACTGTGCTTTGAAATTGGGGTCCAGATTCATTCCGCCAGAATGCATTTGGGGACTATGAAAGCTCCATTCTTCATTGCTTCATTTGAAGCGCAATTTCATGGACGTGATTTCTTTACTTCCCAGGCGGCTCTGACCGATTGAGATGATGCAATGGCCTCCCGCAAACGATCGTCACCCAAGCGACCCAGCACCGCTTCTGGTTTTAAATTCTCCTTGAATTTGCATTGGTTGAAATCCAAGCCCATGATTGTGGGTGTGGGTTGGGCGGCTTCATTCGCGGTCATGGCGTTGGCGCTTGGAATGGGCGTACCAATTCTGACTCGCGAGGCCGCGGCGCGAAAAACCGACGCGCCATTTCAAGTGGTCTTCTCATCGCGTCCCGCATGGATGAGCGAGGCGGATTTGACACCGCTTGCAGAAGTGGTCGCAGAGCGATTGAATGGTTCACCCATGGATCGAGATGGGCTGACCGAGGCGCGCAGGTCGCTTATGAGCACTGGTTGGTTTAATGAAATCACCCAAGTGAAAAGAAGTGGAATGAGCGAAGTCTATATTGAAGGAGTTTGGACAACTCCGTTCGCGGTTGTTCGCGAGGGCGACTACGACCACTTGATCGATGTCGATGGAAAATTACTGCCCCGCTGCTACCGAGCCGGCACCGCGCCAAGTAGCATGATTCGCATTGAAAATGCGTCGTTTGCTCGACCCGCCACCTTTGGCGTCGATTGGGCTGGCAAAGACATGCGCGGCGCCGTGGCCTTGGCGCGCTTGATTGATGACCACGCATGGCGCGGACAAATTGCGTGCATTGATTTGAAGCGCACCAAAGACGATGGATGCCTGCGCTTGATTACCAACCGTGGCTGCACAATTAAATGGGGTCGCTGTCCAGGCAATGAAAGCGCCGCTGAAGTTCCAGCGCGCCAGAAAATTGAATACCTGCAATGGCTCTTTGAGCATTATGGACGCATTGATGCTGGATGCGACGATGAATTGAATTTGCTTTCTGACTATGTTGGAATTCGCTGATCAACTTCAAGCGCCGCTCTGCGCGTGAGCAATTGCACTACTCTCAATCAATGATCTTGCCACGTGGACTTGTGCTTTTGACCACCTGTTGGATTTTTGCCACGTGGTGCATTTGCATCGGAGTTCGGCCACCGATTCAACCTTCGATCGCCAGCTACCTGCCCGGCATACGCTTGTTTATTGCCTCATTGGCCATTGGTCTATGCGTGGCGTGGCCCATGTTGCGCCTCAGTGAGCGGCCATCGCGCGCGCCCATGAGCCAAGTGCTGATTGATTTTGTCACCCTAGCCGTGTTAATGCATGTGGTGATTTGGCCACTGCGATTAGCCACAAATTGGTCCATCGATCGCATGGGATTGATCGATCTTTTTCTTTTCTCATGGGGCCTTCTCATCGCGGCGATTCTGTCCATGACCATCGGCAGCCGCTTGGCGATTGAGCGCGTGGCCGCCATGATTTTAATATTGGTGATTTCGTTGCTTGGACCGATCGCCTATTTTTTGTGCCTACGTTTTGATTGGGCGCTGCCACCGATTTGGCTTGATGGACCGATCTTGGGCGTGCTGCGCGACACGCTTGGAGGCGGACTGAATCCCGACGCGCTGAGTTGGGAATCCACCTTTGGCGTTGGCTTCGCGGCCGCGGCGGCATGGATGGTGGTGATTTTGATGGGCATCAGCGCGTCCAAGTCCGTGAAAGTTCCCTCGCAAAATCTGGGCTAAGTTTGTATTCTTATTGTGAGCGGACCCTTATGTCCGTACAGCCAAAGGCAAACCATGGAAATGATCTCCCAAACCGACAAAGAGCGGCTCGAAGCGCAACTTTCTGATTGCTTGAAATTTCGTCCAGTGATCGCTGGTCGAATTGCCGAGGCCCGCGCTCAAGGCGACCTGAAAGAGAACGCGGATTACCACGCGGCGCGCGAAGACCAAGCCATGAACGAGGCCAAGGTTCGTGATCTTGAAGCCAAATTGTCGCGTGTTCAAGTGGCCGGCGAAATTGATGTTCCGCTGGACATGGTTTTTCTTGGAGCCGTGGTGGTGCTGCGCGATGTGAAGACAAATCGCGAGGAAAAATTCCGTCTTGTCGGGCAACTCTCGGATGATTCAAGCGATGACTACATTGAAGTCACTGGATCAAGTCCGATTGGAGTGGCCTTGATGAAGGCGCGCATTGGCGAAACAGTGCGCGTTGATTTGCCCAAGGGCGAGCGTCGGTTCCTGATCGTCAAAATTGAAGGTTGAAAACCCGGCTTGCACCTTGCCATCGTCGATCCAATGTTTGTCGTTGGAGAGTTCGCGCTGCAAATTGTCATGGCCTGTGTTGTGTTGCTGCGCAAGGGCAATCGCCCGCACGTGGCCATGGCGTGGATGGTGGTTGTGCTTGCGGTTCCAATTTTCGGAGTGATCGCCTATCTGCTGGTGGGTGA
>CAIWNO010000107.1 GCA_903914045.1 uncultured bacterium
CGGTCGAAGGCGCCCATTCAGCGAAAGTTCCACAGACAAGGCGATTGCAAAGTTGATCAAGATTGATGACGGCGCGGGCCTGGCAAGTGCCAACGAGAAAAAGTACGCGCAATTGCGATATGCACCAAGCCAAGAAGAAAATGTGGATGGCATAAAGAGAAGCCACCCGTTGAATCTTGTTGACTTTGACCACTTTGAGAAAAATGAGTTTCATGTTGTTCCAGAGTTCAGTGTTGTCAGAACAGGAAGTACGGAAACCTGCCGCCTGGACATTGTGTTGTTTGTGAATGGCATTCCCTTTGGGGTGATTGAATGCAAGCGCCCTGGCAAGAAGGATCCACTTCACGAAGCCATAGACCAACTCGGCAAGTATCAAAAGCCAGATCACATTCCCAACCTATTTGTGTTTGCGCAACTGCTTGGTGCCATTTGTGGCACCGCCGCCAAGTATGGCAATACGCAACTACCAGAAGAATTCTGGCCAGTGTGGACCAAGGAGGAAGACAAGGCGATTGGCGAGATGATTGCGGACGCTTTGGCGAAGCCGCTTATAGACGAAGAGGCGAACAAGCTTATGCAAGCATTGATTGAATCTGGGCGCAGTTCAAAAAATACGCGACGACGACAGGGCTATAGCGCACCAAAACGCAGCACGAATCCATCCGAACAAGACAGAATGTTGGCCAGTATTTTCTCGCCGGCACGACTTATTGAAATTGTTCGCGACTTCACAGTGTTCGACGGAGGCCTTCGCAAGACCGCACGTCATCAACAATATTTCTGTGTGAAGGGCACTATTCACAACATCGAAACTGCACTTCAAGGCAATCAACCGCTCGAAGCGCAGGGGGGAATTGTCTATCACACACAGGGTTCTGGAAAAACAATTACGGCGGTCATACTTGCTCAGCAGTTGATTGAGCGCGTGACCGGTGCCCGCATTGTGTTGGTAACGGATCGAATTGATTTAGACGATCAGATTTACGGCAACTTTCGTAATGCGGGAATAACGCTTCATAAAGCGGTCACGGGGCGCGACCTAGTTCACAATTTGACCGATCTTTCCACGCGGGTCATTACAACGTTGGTTCATAAATTTATGACTGCGGTCAATGAGAAACTCTCTGGGCCACTGCCAGAACGAATATTTGTTCTTGTGGATGAAGCGCATCGATCACAATTTGGCGAACTTGCGGCACGCATGCGGCAATTCTTCGGTAAGGCGTGTTTCATTGGTTTCACTGGCACGCCAATTTCGCGCGAAGGTCGGGATGTGTACAAGATCTTCGGCCCACGGTTGCATACGTACACCATTAAAGATGCAACGCATGACGGTGCAGTGGTTCCTTTGTTGTACGAGGGGCGCATGATTCCGCAAGATGTGGATGATGAGGCCATCGATCGTTGGTTTGAGCGATACACCAAAAATCTCACCAAGAAGCAGGCCGCGGATTTACGGCGCAAGTTTGCCCAGCTTTCGCAATTGCATCAATCGAGACCGCGCCTGCGGGTAATGGCGTTTGACATTGTCACGCATTTTAAAAGTTCATTTGCTGGAACAGGGCTCAAGGGGCAGATTGTGGTGGAGTCGCGCGCGGATGCGATTTCTTTGTTGCGTGAGATTGAAGCGCTTGGTGAAGCGCGCGCAGTTGTTGTCATGAGTGAGCCCGACCCAAAAGCCCTTGAAAATGAAAAGGTGCGTGAGTGGTGGGAAGAGCAGATGGCCAAGTATCGCAAGCCGGATGAATATGAAAAGGCAACGATTAAGGCCTTCAAAGAGTCTGATGATGTGGA
>CAIWNO010000108.1 GCA_903914045.1 uncultured bacterium
GCCAAGGCGGACATCGACAAATGCGGTGGACTTGCTTATGTCAGCGGCGTTGATGTACGCGGAATAAATTTGCGATAGTTGCTGAATGATGACCGGGCGAAGGTCTTTCAGCGTGACGCCGTTGGTGGGAATGCGGCCGCCTTCATTTGGAAGGTCAATGAACCCTTCGTCGCTAATGACTAAGTTTAATTTTTCAACCATGGCGCCCCAGATGGACACAATGACTTCATCGCCAGGGCTTAGAACAAATTGATCGTCAATGGGACCTTCGGCGATTTGGTCAGTGCCGGGACGGAAATTGCCGTAGCCGAAACTGGTTGGTCCTGTTGCGGTGGAGCTTGATAGAGCGGCGGGTGCAGAAAGTGTCTGGCTAGGAGTAATGGCGTTGACAGGCGCAGCTGCCGCCGTTGCAGCGGAGGCGCCAGGCGTTGTGCCCGCAGCCGCGCCAGTTGTGGCGGCGGCCGGCGCTGCGCTTTGAGTTGTGGTTGGCGTGCTTGTTGTAGCAGGAGAAGTTGTCGCACCAGATCCAGACATCACGTTTTGGCGTGCTTGGGCCGCGGAGTTTGTGAAAAATAACACCACAAGACAGGCCGCGCATGCCAGACTTGTTAAGCGTGGCAGATTTGTAATGCGTGCCAGATTTGTAGGGCATGCCATGCGTTGCAAACCGGAAACGCAGACCGCGCGTAAGCGGGTCATTGGTTCAAGAACTGGTTTAAGAGCCAGGGAATGGCGTAGGTAAAATTGTGTGATATTAGAAATTTTCTTTGTAATGACAGGCTTAACACCCGAATTTTGAGACATGGTCATAGAGAAACAGATTACTCGATATGGATTAGCTTTGGTGGTTGTGCGTACTTACGCATTTTCAACCACTTGGTGAAACGGTTTAAATAGGGAACGTTGGGGCCGCAAGCCTTTCGTAAGAAACTTGTTGAAACAGATCACCGCTTTCGTATTCGCACGAATGACTTCAGAATTATTTACGATAGTACTGACGCGGTTGTTAGCGTGACCGTGATTCGCGTGGTACACCGCGAAGATGCGTATAAAGTTGAGCCGTAGTTGTGCTGGGGTATTTAAGCGTGCTGGCGCTTGCGACTTGTCATAATTAAAAGACTGAAACCAAGCACAACGCATTCCGCCGCAACTGTGGTCATAAGAATTACCTTTATTGAAATGGCGCTAGTCTGGAAAACTATTGGCGCAGATTGACTGCTGTACAACACGCTTGATGCGTTTAGGTTGCGCGCGCTGAGCAAGGTGTAGAACTCTCTGGCGCGCGCCGCGAATTTAGCCAGTCGATTTTGCACGGCTTGCGCGGACACAAGCGTTTCTTGCACGCTGAGAGTTGGTGTGACAAGGGCGTTCCCTGTGGGTGCGGCACCTAATGGAAGATTGTTTCCTTGTGCATTATTAACTTGCGAGGCACCGCCAGGCGCAGTATCGCCATTGAACTCCGCCATAAAACGGTCCACATTGTTTTGATTGTCGTTGATGACCTGCGTGTTGGGTTGTATTTGTTTCAGCAACCACTGGTCAAAGGCAAGATCATCCTTCAGCTTTAAAACCTTGGTCTGTATTTTTAACTGGTCATCATTTAATTTCTGCCTATACACAGTGTCCTTGGCAGCAACACCTTGACCAATGATGCGGTCGAAGAAGTCAGCGTTTAAGTTGATGATTGGCATGTTGCCACCACTGTTCGGCTGCATGTTATTGCCGGGGCTTGTACCAGAACCAGTATTTCCACCACTACTGAGCATGATGTAGTTTTGAAATGCATTTGTGGTTATTTTGGCTTCTGCTTCGGCCATTTCCACAGCGCGTTGGCTAGTGGCCATGCGGTTGCTGAATACTTCGTTCACGCGCGAAGGGTCTTGTGCGTACGCCAACCGTAGAAAGTTTGTGTAGGTTGGAAGAACATCCACGCGGTAACTGGCTTCAACTTCTGCAAGCAGATCGTCAAGACCTTTGCCAGTTGTGTCGCGCACAATTTTTGACCCAGACTCTTTCAGCAAAGTTTCTAGGCACATTTTTGTGCGTAAAGAAGTACTTCGCAATGTTTCAGCGGCAATCAGATAATCAGTATCGTTTGTCAGTTTGTCGGCATCGGTCATGGTGGGAACTGAAATGTCATACACCGCCACGCCGCGAGTTTTTTGCGCAAAGTCCGCCCATGCTGAGGGAATGGCGGACAAAATTCGATCTATTTCCAATTCGCTCAATGAGGTAGTTGTGAAATCGCCCAAAAGAATAAAGGTGCTGGATTTCAGGCTGGCAAGCGCGGAACGGTATTGCGCTTCAAGTGGCGTGCGTTCCGCGACGGTTAGTTTAAAGTTTGCAAGTTTTTGCTCAAACTCGCTTTGCAGCAAGCGCAATTCAGTGCCGCCGCGGGCAATGGTGAAGGTGCTTCGAAAATCTGTTGGGTCCATGCGGCCTTGCAAATGCATGGCGGCATACACCGCGTCAAGGACCGGCGCGGCAAGAATATCTTGGGGGCTAAATGGAATGCCGTTGGGGTATTTATCTTCTGCGGCGCCGTCAAAGGAAAATGCAAATTCGTAGGTGGCAAGTTTGGTGGTGCCTGCGGCCATTCGAATGAAATAGCACGCGCCAAGTGAGATCATTCCAGTGATTACGGCGATGGCAGACAGTTGCATAAAGCGCGCGCGCAGAAAGTCAATCATGTCGGAAATGGAAATACCAGCTTCTTGTTGGGCGTCAAAGTCTTGCTGCGAATTGGTTTCTGTGCCGTGATTTTGTGTCATTTAGTCAATATTCAAAGTGCGCAACAATCCTGCAGACAAACAAGCGTGTGCCACATGGTGATTGTGTTTTAGAAATTCTGCTAGGCGAATAGTTGTCAAATGATTGCGCCGCTGCGCGCCTTAGCCACCAATAAACAAACTGGCTACGGCGCCGGTCATCCAGCAGGCGAGCGCGCCGGCAACCATGGCGCGCAGGCCAAGCGCGGCGAAATCACTGCGGCGATTTGGGGCCATGGCGCTTAGGCCGCCAATTTGAATGGCAATGGACGGCAGGTTTGCAAAGCCGCACAGAGCGTAGGTTGCAATTTGCGCGGCGCGTGAACTGATGGTTCCGTCGC
>CAIWNO010000109.1 GCA_903914045.1 uncultured bacterium
CTTTCGGCCAGCACGCGCGCGGCGTTGGAGTCCTCGCTGTTGGTGCCAATGGAAATACAGGCGCGCACGCCGGCGGCTTCGGCGGCGTCCAATTCCTCTTTCAGGCGATTGCGAAATGGCGCATAGGTGAGATGGCAGTGCGTGTCGATCATGTTGAACTTGGCTTGACCGTACCACTCATTGGGTCTTGCGGATATACAAAATCAAGGCGAGGCTTTAGAGTCCTATAAAATTTAAAGCAATCTGGTTAGGGGTTCAAGGCCTGACTAATTGCTGTAAAGACATATAAGACAAGTACTTAAGCAAAATAATCAGCGAGCCAGCCGTGGTTCATGCCGGGACATTATATGGATGACTTACAAAGGCCAGGTTTAGTGGACTAGCAAACGATTGGTGCCTGAACAATTGCGGCGGCAATAGGCTTAAAATTGACATTTATCTTCGTGATCATGTGCCCCCAAACTACGCACGCAATACAAGAGAAATTGTCTGAAATATTTGCCACTTCGCGCAGCTCAATTGCGGCGACCTATTTTTTCCCATCAAATGTTTTGTCATTGTTGACGCACGCAGGGCAACACCCGTAGGATTGTTTATTCAGACATTGTGAAACTTTTCACAATGTTGCGCTTGCCTCTAACAGGAACACTTTTCCCCCGTGAGTCGCTTCCTCTTTCCACGCTGGTCCAACGCATTTCTTCCGCTTGTCATTTTGCTTGGCGCAATCGCGCCACTGTATGTGGGATTATTTGTCGCCTATGGGTTCAGTCCAAAAACATTGGAAGCTGGCTACATGCCAACGCAACCCGTTCCATATAGTCATGCGGTTCATGCGGGCAAGTTGGGAATGGATTGCCGCTACTGCCACACCTCGGTTGAGAAGGCTTCGTTCGCGGCGGTGCCAGCAACACAGACCTGCATGAATTGCCACACGCAGATTCATCGCGAAAGCCCCAAGCTGGAGAAGGTTCGTTCTAGTTACGAAACAGGAATGCCTATTGAGTGGGTCAAGGTGCATAAACTTGCGGATTACGCGTACTTCAATCACTCCGCGCACGTTGTGCGTGGCGTTGGTTGCGTTGAGTGCCACGGACGAATTGATCAAATGACCGTGGTGTACCGCGTGGCTCCGCTTTCAATGGGTTGGTGTTTGGAATGCCATCGCAATCCAACCGATCGCATTCGTCCGCCTTCCATGGTGACGCAAATGGCGTGGGACCAAAATAAAGAAATGACCCAAGCGCAACGCGTCGAGTTGCAAAATCTCAACAACATTCACCCCAACGATAATTGCTCAACATGCCATCGATGAGTTCACCAAAAGATATTTCTCTGCCGATCAATGACGCGCAACAAAGTGGTTGCGGTTGCGGATCAACGAAAGATGTGTCGGCGCAACAAAGTGGTTGCTGTTCAACGCAAGACGTGTCCACGAAACAAAGTGGTTGCGGCTGCGGTTCAACACAAGACGCGTCGGCGCAAAATAAAAATGCGGCCACGGGTCGTTCATTGTGGCGTTCTCTTGAAGCGCAATCCGCCGACGCGCAAACCAGCGAATTTATCGCGCGCGAATTTTCATCGGCCAGCGATGTGCTTGAAGGCGACGATCGACGCAACTTCATCAAGATCATGGGCGCGGGATTTGCGCTTGCGGGTCTTGGACTCACGGGTTGCCGCCGATGGCCGGAATCCAAAATTGTTCCAAACGCAAGTCAGCCCGCCAACCGCACGCCTGGCGTGTCGGTGACGTATTCAACCGCCGTTGATTTCATGGGCATTGGGTACGGACTTCTCGCCACAAGTTTCGACGGCCGGCCAATCAAACTCGACGGCAATTCCGCGCATCCATATTGGGGCGGCACTTCCACAAGTTGGATGCAGTCGCGCGTGCTTGAACTGTATGACCCCGATCGCAGCCGCCAAGTCTTTCGCGCGGGCAAGCCATCAAGTGATGCTGAATTTAAAACGTGGCTTGGCGAACGCGCCAAAGCCATGCAAGCCAAGCAGGGCGATGGCCTAGTTGTTCTCACGGAAAAAACTTCCAGCCCAACCATGATGGACATGGTCGCGCGCTTCACGCAGACTTTCCCAAAAGCAAAAGTTGTGCAGTGGAACCCCATCTTTGGCACCACACACAGCGAAGGTTCGCGCATTGCGTTTGGCCAGCCAACGCGCGCGCAACCGCAACTGGAAAAAGCCACCGTCATTGTGGCGCTTGATTGGGATCCATTGTCCGCAAGTCCATTCTCGCTTCGCAACACGCGCGCATGGGCCGATGGCCGCCGTGTGCGCGCCGAGGATCCAAGCAAGCAAACGCAAAACAGAATGTATGTGGTTGAAGCGGGCGTAAGCGTTTCTGGAATGGCCGCCGACAGTCGCTTGGCCGTTCGACGCGGCGATATGCCGGTGTTTGTGGCCATGATCGCGCAAGCGCTTGGCATGACGGCTGACTCAACATTGAAGTCCGCCATTGATCGCCTGGCTTCTTGTCCCGCGGCAAAAAATATTTTGGGCGAGCCTGAGAAAAAAATCTTTGAGCAACTTGTGAAGGACTTGAAAGGCGCAAAAGGTTCATCCGTGTTGGTGTGTGGCGATGGCCAACCCGCGGAAGTTGTCGCGCTAGTGGCCGCCATCAATGAATCGCTTGGCGCCAACGGCACAACGCTGAACATGGAGCCAATGACCGACGACTCCATGGGCTTGCCTGAACTTGTGAAGTCCATGAACGCGGGCCAAGTTGACACGCTCATGATTCTTGGCGCCAATCCTTGCTACAACGCTCCAGCTGATTTGGATTTCTCCAAGGCCATGGGCAAGGTTGCAAACGTAGCGCGCGTGGCGTATTACCGCGACGAAACCAGCATGGACCCCGCGTGCACATTCCATGTGCCGCAGTCGCACTTCTTGGAAAGTTGGGGCGATGTGCGCGCGCCAGACGGAACTTTTTCCGTGCAACAGCCGCTGATTCAACCCATGATTGATCCAGCGCAAGGCGGACACAGCGCCATTGAAGCGCTGGGCATGTTGCTGACAAGCACGCTTGGTGATTCGCAACCACAAGATGGATACGCCATGGTGCGCCGCACGCACATGGCCATGAGCGGACTCACTGGTTCAACTTTTGAAGCCGCGTGGCGCACGTGGCTTGACACTGGAATCATCGCGGGTAAGCCAATCACCAGCGTGAATGTTTCTTCACGCGCTGGCGACATTGCGCGCGCCGTGAACACGCTCGCCGACGCGCAACCCGCCAACCGCGACGCCAGCGTTGAATTGTGTTTCATGAATGACGCGCGCGTATTTGATGGCAGCCTGGCCAACAGCGGTTGGTTGCAAGAACTTCCAGATCCTGTCACCAAGATCACGTGGGACAACGCGCTGCTTATGTCTGTGGCAACAATGCGCCGACTTGGTCTAAGCCAAGGCAGCATGGTCACCGTGACCGCGGGCGGGCGCAGCATGCAAGCCGCGGCTTTTCCAGTTCCAGGCATGGTTGATGATTGCGTTTCGATCACGCTGGGTTGCGGTCGCGGCGAATCCGCTGGTCGACTTGCGGTTGGAGCCGGTTTCAACGCGTATCCAATGCGCACAACTTCCGCCATGCGCCTTGTGCGCGCAGCAACAGTGCAGGCCACCGGCGCCATGTACACATTTGCGCACACGCAAGATCACGGCAGCGTTGACGCCGCGCTTATTCCAAGCGTGCCGCACGACGGCATTCAAGAACGATTGCCAACACTTGTGCGCCAGACTTCGCTTGATTCGTACAAGACCCATCCAGATTTCGCCGGCCATGCGGTGCACATGCCGCATCGACTTTCACTGTGGCAAGAAAATAATTTGGACGGCGCGCATTTCCGATGGGCTATGTCGGTGGATCTCACCACATGCACTGGTTGCAGCGCGTGCGTGACCGCGTGCCAGGCGGAAAATAATATTCCAATCGTGGGCAAGGACCAAGTGAAGCGCGGCCGCGAAATGTTCTGGATTCGCATCGATCGATATTTCCGCGGCGCCGATCCAGCCAAGCCAAACGGTTTCGCCATTCAACCTGTGGCGTGCATGCACTGTGAAAATGCGCCGTGCGAGCAAGTGTGTCCCGTTGCCGCAACCGTGCATGACGCCGACGGCATTAACAGCATGGTGTACAACCGCTGCATTGGCACGCGCTATTGCAGCAACAATTGCCCGTATAAAGTGCGGCGTTTCAATTTCTTTGATTATCAACGGCGCGAACCCGTGCGCGAGCAAAGTGGTCCGCTGGCCGTGAAGCCCGAGTATTACGTTGAGACTGGTCCGGACGTCTTGGTGCGAATGCAATTTAATCCAGAAGTCACCGTGCGCATGCGCGGCGTCATGGAAAAATGTTCGTTCTGCGTGCAGCGCATCGCGGCGGCCAAAATTAAGTACAAGAATCAATGGGTGAAAGCTGGCGGAACAAGTGGCGGCACGTCCAACTTTTCCATTCCAGATGGCGCCGTTATCACCGCGTGTCAACAAGCGTGTCCCGCGCAGGCGATTGTATTTGGCGACTTGAACGATCCAAAGAGCCAAGTGAGCAAGTTGCACGCCAACAAACTTTCATACGGCATGCTTGAGGAGTTGAATGTGAAGCCACGCGTGAAGTACATGGCGAAGGTCATGAATCCTGCGGTTGATGATGTGCAACACGAAGGTCATTCATATTCGCCCACCCATGAGCACGCCGCAAGCCCCAACAATAATCATGGAGCGCAATCATGAGTTCGCTTCCTATGAATCGTCCAACCGCGCTTCCTGGTTTTCAGGAATCGGACAACACCGCGGAAAACCCAGGCGTGCGCGCGCCGCTTGTGTTGAACATGGATCGCTTTGGGCAAGTCACGCGCCAAGTGTGCCAAGTTGCGGAATCCAAGAAGCCGCCGTTTGCGTGGTACGCCGCGTTCACAATCAGTTTGGGTCTTGTCGGCTTGCTTGGTTTCTGCGTCAACTATCTCATCTTCACTGGCGTTGGCGTCTGGGGTTTGAACAACCCCGTCATGTGGGCCTTTGACATCACCAACTTCGTGTTCTGGGTCGGCATTGGCCACGCTGGAACTTTGATCAGCGCAATTTTATTCTTGTTCAGACAAAAGTGGCGCACGGGAATTAACAGGTTCGCCGAAGCCATGACCATCTTCGCGGTTATTTGCGCCGGACTTTTTCCAGGCATTCACGTTGGACGCGTGTGGTTGGCGTATTGGTTATTTCCAATTCCAAATCAAATGGACATGTGGCCGCAATTTCGCAGCCCGTTGTTGTGGGACGTGTTCGCGGTGGGAACGTACTTCACGGTTTCATTTGTGTTTTGGTTCGTGGGCATGGTTCCAGACTTGGCCACGTTGCGCGACCGCGCCACTGGACGCATTCAACAATTCGCATACGGATTGTTCGCGCTGGGTTGGAGAGGAAGCAATCGACACTGGCATCGCTATGAGCGCGCGTATTTGTTGCTGGCCGCGTTAAGCACGCCACTTGTGTTAAGCGTTCACTCCGTGGTGAGTTTCGATTTCGCAGTCAGCCAAGTTCCTGGTTGGCACACCACCATCTTCCCGCCGTACTTTGTCGCGGGCGCCATCTTCAGCGGTTTTGCGATGGTGGTCACGCTTGCGGTTCCGGCGCGCCAACTTTTCGGCTTGAAGGATCTCATCACGCTGCGCCACTTGGACAACATGAACAAAATTATCCTGGTCACAGGATGCATGGTTGGGTACGCCTACTCCATGGAGTTCTTCATTGCGTGGTATTCCGGCGCAATGTATGAGCGCTTCGCTTTCATCAACCGCGCCTTCGGACAATATTGGTGGGCGTATTGGATCATGGTTAGTTGCAATGTGATCACGCCGCAATTGTTCTGGTTCAAGAGCATCCGCACCAGCATTCCAATTATGTTCGCGCTGTGTCTGGTGGTGAATATTGGAATGTGGTTCGAGCGCTTCGTGATTATTGTCACAAGCCTGGCCAATGATTTTCTTCCCACTAGTTGGGACTTCTTTACGCCAACATGGGTTGACATGGGAACCATGCTGGGCGCGTTTGGATTGTTTGGAACGCTCTTCCTTTTGTTCTGCCGATATCTGCCAATGATCGCGATCGCGGAAGTGAAGGCCACCATGCCGCAAGCCAATCCGCATTGGTCTGGTTACGCCGCGCATGATGATCACGGCCATGCCGGTGGTTCCGTGAAGCCATCATTTGCAAGTCCCGACGCGCTGCGAAGTCCAGGCAGCGGTCCAGACGGAGGACCATCCGCGCCATGACAACTCTTTCACCGACAACTTCACCCGTTATTCAAGGCAATCAAATTCCGCGCAAGCGCCTGTACGGAATCATGGCGGAGTTTCATGATCCCGCCGCGCTCATGGCGGCCGCGGACAAAGTTCGCTTGGCTGGATTTCGCTGGTGGGATTGCCACACGCCATTTCCCGTGCACGGACTTGATCAAGCCATGGGAATCAAGCGAACTATTTTGCCGCTGCTTGTGTTTGGCGCGGGTATGACCGGCACCACGATTGGTTTTTGTTTGCAAGCCTTCACCAACGCCGCAAGCTTTTCAATTTGGGCGCTGGTGTGGGTCACCGGGTATCCATTCTTAATCAGCGGAAAGCCGCTGATAAGTTTGCCCGCGTTCATTCCCGTCATGTTTGAACTCACCATCTTGCTTTCAGCGCTCAGCGCCGTGGGCATCATGTTCTTGTTCAACGGTTTGCCGCGCTGGAATCATCCGCTGCTTGCCAACAAACGTTTCTTGCGCGTCACGGACGACCGATTTTTCATCGTGATCGAATCACGCGACCCGCGTTTCTTCGCCAGTCGCACCGAACAATTCCTGAAGGATCTTGGCGCCAAGGCCGTCGAGATGGTGGAAGCCTAATCATGCCACGCATCTTTATATTTGTTGGATTGATCCTGCTGTTGTGCTTGCTCTTGCCGCCCGCCATTATCGCGCGCGTTCGCAGCACGCCCAACTCCAATCTTCCAATCCACATTATTCAGGACATGGCTTTTCAGTCCAAGTATAAAACCCAGGCCGTCAATCCAATGTTTGCCGATGGCAACACCATGCGTCCGCCAGTGACCAACGCGGTGGCTCGTGGTGAAACGTATCTTGATGCGCATTTGTATGACGGCGTGATCGATGGCCAATGGGCTAATGTGCTTCCATCGCAAATAAAAATGGATTTTGCGACGCTTCGCCGCGGCCAAGAGCGCTTTAATATTTATTGCTCGGTGTGCCACGGAATTTCTGGCGGCGGAAATGGAATTGTGAATCAACGCGCCATGGAATTGGTGGCCAACACCAACGGCCCCGTGAATGGAACGGTGTGGGTGCAAGCCAAGAATTTAGTGCACGATGAATTAGTCACCGTGCAACCCATGGGACAAGTGTTCAACACAATCACCTACGGCATTCGCAACATGGCGGGCTACGGCAGCCAAGTTCCAACCGAGGATCGCTGGGCCATCGCGGCGTATGTGAAGGCCTTGCAGCGCAGCCAAATTGCGCAGCCTTCGGATGTTCCCGCGGGAACCAAAGTTGCCGATCATATTTCGCCTTCGCCCGCAACCACTGCGGTTCACAATGTGGCCAGCAAGGGCGCCACAATTCCCGCGAGCAACTCGCTCACCAATCCAGCCACATCCATGCTGGAGGGCAAATTATGAGCGACAGCGCGCCGGCGATTAATTTGAGTTCGTCCAATATCCGCGGCGACGCTTTGGCGACACCAGGATCGGCGTTGCGAATTCTTGGATTCACAATTCTCGTTGTGGCTTTTTTCATGGGCATGCGCACGCCGGACCAAGGATTGTTTCTGCGCACATGGATGCAGTCGTGGTTGTTTGTCACCACTCTTTCATTGGGCGCGTTGTTCTTCTTAATCGTGCACCACATTACGCACGCTGGTTGGAGCGTTGTGGTGCGCCGGCCAGCCGAGGCAATCGCCGCAAATCTTCAATGGCTTTGGATTGGCTTCTTGCCATTTGTGTTCTATTGGTACAAGGGCCAGTTGGATTTTATTTTCCCTTGGGCCAATCTTGCCGCGCTGAAAGAAATTTCTGTGGCCGAGGCGGAATTAGTGGCCAAGAAATCCGCGTTTCTCAACGACAAATTCTTTATGATTCGCGCCGCCGTATATTTACTCACATGGGCTGTCCTGGCGCGCTTCTTCGTGGGCAACTCCGTGGCGCAAGACAGCGACGGCTCAATCGCGCGCACCAAGAAGTTGGAGAAGTGGGCCGGTCCCGCCGCTATTTTGTTCGGCCTCACCACATCATTTGCGGCGTTCGACTGGATCATGAGCCTCAACCCCGCATGGTTTAGCACCATGTTCGGCGTGTACTTCTTCGTGGGTTGTTGCACCGGCGGTTTCGCGTACATCGGAATCGTTTGTTTGCGACTGCAACAAATTGGCTATCTCAAAGGCATTATCACCACGGAGCACTACCAAGACATTGGCAAGTTGCTCTTCGCTTTTGGCGTGGTGTTTTGGGCCTACATTGCATTCAGTCAATACATGTTGATTTGGTATGGAAATATTCCGGAAGAAACCGCGTGGTTCCTGGCGCGTCAAATTGGCGAGTGGCGCTGGGTCAGCGTCGTGCTTCTGTTTGGACATTTCATTCTGCCGTTCCTGTTTTTAATCAGTCGATGGACCAAGCGTTGGCGCGGCACATTGCTGTTTGCATGCGTGTGGATGGTTGCGGCCCAATGGTTTGATTTGTTCTACTTGATTCAACCCAAAATTCCGCATGACATTGGCGTCTACGACACCTATGAGCAAATTTTGGCGCACTACAGCAATGAGAGCGCGCATTTTCTAAACCCATGGAATTGGGTTTTACTGGTTGGATTCATGCTCATGCTCACCGGCGCAACCATGCGCCGATTAAGTTCCATGGGTTTGCTTTGCATCAAGGACCCGCGACTGAATGAAAGTTTGCGCTTTGAAAATATGTAATGGACTACGCACATGACAACCGCACCAACAGACATTCTCAAGCAACTCGACGATCCTGAACCAGGCAGCACATGGTTCTGGTCCTTGGCCAGCATTGTTGTGTTTGTGGTCATCATCGTTGCTGCAAGCGCCTTCTACTTCAAGATTGATTCCTTTGAAGTGGACGCCAAGATCATTGACCAACCCACACTGAGTTTGGAGCAATTGCGCGCCGGGCAACGTGAGGAGTTGGCGGTGTACAGCAATTACTCATGGACTTTGCCAGATGGAAAAACCGCGACATTCATGCGTATTCCAATCGACCGCGCCATGGAAATGGTGATTCAAGACGCCAAGAGCGCGCCACGAACTTTGCCCGCCGACAGTAAGCCA
>CAIWNO010000110.1 GCA_903914045.1 uncultured bacterium
CGGCGTTCCAATCGGTCAAGCCAATGAAGCGGACAACGCATACTCAATTGGTTTAACAATCAACACCATTGCAAACGCACGTTGCTCGCGCGGTCCAACTCCATTAATCGATTGCGATCTCAACGGTGTTGTCGACGCGCTTGATGTTGCGTTTGGTCGCGGCAGTGATTGCGACGGAAATGGCGCGCTTGATGCGTGCTCGCTCTTAAACGCCGCGCCTTGCACAATGCCCGCGGCGCTTGTGTTTTGTTCCAGTGGCTTGACGGCGGCGGTTCGTCCGCCCACGCCAGTCGCCAGTGATTACTTTGGAAAAAGCGGCGCAATTGGCGCAAATACAGCTGTTATTGGAATTCCAGGCAACGATGACCGCGCAAGTTTCGCGGGCAAGGCGCTGGTCTATGGCCGTGTTGGTGAGAATTGGATTGTGCGCGCCTCATTGACCGCCCCTGACGCTGAAAAGAATGCGCAGTTTGGAAACGCGACTGAGGTTGGGCCTGACATGATTATTGTTGGCGCTCCAGGCGCGCGCGCTGCTGGTGTTGCCACGGGCCGCGTGTATGTTTACTCGCCCAATGGATCGTCATGGCAACTTGCGCAAACAATCGAATGCCCCGAGCCAACCTACGGAGATTTGTTTGGCGAGCAAGTTGCGCTTGATGGCAATGTGCTTGTGATTGCTTCGCGTGGACATCAAACCAACGGTTTGGGATCGTCGGGTGCGGCGTTTGTCTATCGTAAATCAGGTGGACTATTTCTGTATGACGCAAAATTAGTCGCGACCACACCCCAAGCTGGCGCGGCGTTTGGAACCAGTGTGGCAATTCACGCTGATAAAATTGTTGTCGGCTCAACCTATGAAGTTGCTTCAACTGGAACGATGGGTGCCGCATATATTTTTCATTCGTTTGCAAGTGGTTGGTCCTTAGAAAAACGAATTCAAGGCACCGTGTCCTCAGCTCACTTTGGTCAGTCAGTTGCAATTGATACGGATCGCGTTGCGGTTGGCGCTCCATACGACAATCTCGATGGCTATCTTTCTGGCGCAATTTCAACATTTCGATTTTCGGGAGATTGGTATCTAGACTCCGTCTTACGCGGCGGTTACGGCGCCGGCAGAAATCAGTTGGGCGCTACGCTTTCGCTTAGCGCAGGCAGACTTCTTGTTGGAGTTCGCCCAGAAATGAACGCCACCGGCTCGGTTTCACTTTATCTTGATTCGCCAAGTGGTTGGCAACGCCAAGGAATTTCCTACGCGGGCAACAATGGATATATCAATCATGACTCGGCTTTCATTGGCGCCCCCTACTTGAATACTGGCGCCACGCTTTCAGGTGGTGGCGAATTTATTCTGTTTGCTAGTGATTGCAATAGCGACGGCATACCCGATCGCTGCAATATTGATCTGGGCTCTGATACGGACTTAAACAATGACGGCATTCCAGATTCATGCCAGCCATTCAATCCTGACGTAAATAGAGATGGAAATGTTGATCTTGCCGATGTTGGATTAGTGTTGCTGGCATCAGGTGATTGCTCTGGTTGCGCAGAAGATGTGACTCAGGACGGTGTCGTTGATTCCTCCGATCTTGGATTTGTGCTTTTGTATATCGAATAAAAAAAGTTTAAAAATGAAATTACATGCTCTCTTTTTATTACCTGTTTGCTACTTCGTGTCACACTCTGCGTTGGCGGAATCTTTCACCTTCACAATTCTTTCCTCAAGCACGGTAAATCAAAACGCAACTGTGTCGTATCCGCTTGCGGGGACCTTTATTGGCGCCTATGACGCCACAACAAATTCAACTGGAACACGTACTTTACCGGGGTATTATGGGGGTTCTGGCAATCAAACAATTCCGTACACCTCCACCGTTCGCACCGTTGAAAATATAAGCTCCACACCTGCTGGAAATTTTGCGCTCAATGTTCTAAATGAAACAAGTTTTGAAATTTCAAATCTCGCGATGGATCTTGTCAACGCAACGCCTGGAACAGTCAAAAGTGAAAGTGTTTTTTCTTACTCATCCTTTCATACAGTCTCGCCAAACTCAATCTATCCATCGGTTGGCGCGGTCACCATACCGTTGACGAGTGGCCAAGTCACCTCGGCTTCCGCGGTTCAAACCGCTTCTGCTATTGGTTCGCTCAGTCGATCATTCAGTAGCGACCCATACACATTGATTGTGGTTGTACCCGTGGATATCACGGTATCTGGAACGCTTGGCGGTCAACCATTTGGTGGAACACCAACTCCTGGATTTCTATCGCTGACTGGCACGCTTGATGTTCAAGAAACCACCGCAACATTTGTTGCATCAAGCGCTTCCACGGATCCAATTGGTCCGCTTGATCCATTGCCTCCACTTGTAAGCCAACCGCTTGATTTACCAACCGTATTGCCTGCGGGTGGAACTTCACACTTGCTTTTTTCTGGAACATTTTCCCAGGGCTCCGGTCAATCTCAATTCAACGTCTCTCTTCAGGCTGCTGGCGAACTCGCACTTATTTTTGCGGACATCAACGGTGATGGCTGGGTTGATAACGTGGACGTGGGGCTTGTTCTTTTAGCCATGGGTGAATGCGCTGGATGTCCCGAGGATTTAAATCAAGACAACTTTGTGGATTCAGTCGACATTGGTCTCGTGTTGCTTAACATAAGTGAATGATGATTCGACTGTTTCTATTGTGTGTTGTCGCCTTTCTCTTTGCAGCCAACACACAAAACACAACTGAAAAAAATTCGGCTCCTGCCGCCGTGTCGCAGCCCGCTACCCAAACCACATCGACTGACCTTCAGGCGGTACATGTTGACGCGGCGACTGGTGACAACGCTGCCACAAAATCTGCAGAGCAGACCACCGAACAAACAAAGGAACCACCGCATGACCCCGAGGGTGTGAAGCCATTAGAAGGATTTCAATGGAAATTGTGGGCAAAAGAGCCGCTTGTTGCGGACCCCGTTGCGTTCACCGTGCTCAATGATGGATCGTTGATGGTGGTTGAAAGCGAGCGCCAAGATCGCGGCGTGGAGGACAATCGCTATTCGCCGTGGTGGCTTATGGAAGATTTGCGAGCGCGCACTGTTGAAGATCGCCTGGCGATTTACACAAAGTACGCGGACAAGCGCGTGAACGGAATGGATTGGTACACCAAGTATGCCGACCGCGTGAAGCATGTCACGGACAAAAATGGTGACGGCGTTGCTGACACCGCGGTGAATTTTTCTGGCGAGTTGCGCGAGCCACTTGATGGAACCGCGGCCGGCGCGCTGCAAGTTGGTGACAGCGTGTTTGTGACTTGCATTCCACACCTGTGGCGCTTTCAAGACAAAGACGGCGACGGCGTTGCCGAAGTGCGCGAGAAAATGTTCACGGGCTTTGGCGTGAAGACAAGTTTGCGTGGCCACGACATGCACGGACTTGTTCTTGGAATGGACGGACGCTTGTACTGGAGCATTGGTGATCGCGGCTACAACGTTCGCACCAAGGAAGGCGCGTTGTTGCAAGATGCCGCGCGCGGCGCTGTATTTCGCTGTGAACTTGATGGCTCCAATCTAGAAGTTGTCTTTCGCGGCCTACGCAATCCGCAGGAACTTGCCTTTAATGACCTTGGTGATCTCTTCACCGTGGACAACAACTCCGACGGCGGTGACAAGGCGCGCGTGGAATATTTGCCCGACGGTGGCGATGTTGGTTGGGAAATGCACTATCAAACTTTGGAGGGCGACAATAAGCGCGGACCGTGGGATCAAGAGCATGAGTGGTTCATGTTTGATCCAACCGATGTGGTGCAACCCGCGTGGCTCACGCCGCCAGTCGCGCATTTAACGGATGGGCCGTCGGGACTTGTGGCGTATCCAGGCGTTGGCTTTCCAGAAAAATATGACGGCACAATGTTTGTCTGTGATTTTCTAGGCGGCGACGCATACAGCCAAATTTGGTCTTTCAAACTTAATCCCAAAGGCGCGGGCTATGAAATAAAAGACGCGGAAGTTTTTCTGCGCGAGGTGTTGCCAACCGATGTCGACTTTGGC
>CAIWNO010000111.1 GCA_903914045.1 uncultured bacterium
ATAAAACCAGCGCAAGTAAGAAGATATACAGCCAAAGAAGATCGATTGGAGGCGAATGTGGTCATTGATGAATCCTTAAAATAATTCAAAAACTAGTGAGAATCATTGGCAATAGCTTCAACGCTGAAGCTTTCCAATTCACCGAATCCGTCGGTCTGCGGCCCAAATCCAAGCAGTCTTGGATTGCTGGTTCGGTGGCAGTTCCCACTGCACCAAAACAGATCTTCCACACATGTAAACGTAAAAAATGGCTGACCTTGATCACGCAATGCGCGATATTTATAAATATTTTGTAAATGGCTCATTTGTTGCCGCAAAGCCGGTCGCTTTGCACACTGGGGGCTTTGAGCACAGGCCACAAAAACTTAAATTCGGTGCGCAATGTGGTGGTTATGCGCCATATTTTTTAAATTTTTTAATTCCAAATACAGCCTTAAGGCATCTCAATGGCACTTTATGTGTTCAGATCCAAATAATCAAAATCTATTTATCGTGACTTTCTTGACTTGGTTTGTAGTTGGTGTATGTTCACGGTGTCGGAGATAAAAGGGATGGTCGGATGGTTAGGGGTTAGTTCCGGGTTCTGAAGATTCTGGGCGTTTCCAAAAGAATCAGAACGTGTGTGTTTTTTGGAGTTCCCCTGTGTCCGATTCCCAACAGACAACTTTGCCACTTTCAGATCTGTTTGAAAGTATTTATGTTCGCCTGAAGGAACTGAGTGCTTTGCATATGCGTTCGCAACCTCGCGGCCATACCTTGCAACCAACCGCGGTTGTGCATGAAGCATTCATTAAATTGGCGGAACGTGATTCGAGTGAATTTAAAACAGAAGAGCACTTTCTTGCCACCGCAGCCACTGTGCTTCGTTCCGTCTTGGGCGATCATGCGCGCCGTCGCCTCGCCAAGAAGCGTGGTGGACAGACCTTTAAAGCCAGCACGGATGTATTTGAACCATTTGACGCGACAGTTGATTCGGGCGGCATTCTTGCTTTGGAAGATGCGTTGCAAAGCTTGGCCAAGGAAGATCCTCGCAGTGCCCAAGTAGCAGAATTGCGCATCTTTGGTGGTTTGGAACCAGAACACATTGCGCGCTTGTTGGATTTAAGCAGCGCGACAGTGACCCGCGATTGGCGCTTCGCCAAAGCATGGCTGCAGACGGATTACGATGTTCGCGTTCGCACTGGTGCTTTGCGACCAAGCGCGAGCACTGTGATTGGCACAATTGATGACAGTTCCGCGGAGGTGACTCAGTGAGCCTTTGTCCACAAAATCTTCCAAATCGTTGGATGATTGTTCGTGGTCTCTTTGACACTGTGTCATGCATGTCGGCTCCACAGCGCAAAGCGTTCTTAGATTTTGCCTGCCCCGATGCCGGTATTCGTACAGAAGTGGAAGGATTGCTTGAAGGCGACATGATCTCAAAAGACATGGTCATGCCTGCCGATGCTGCCGCAATCGCTGTTGAGCATGAAGAACCACTGCCAGAGATTTCTGGCTACACCATTGACAGCGTGTTGGGTTCCGGTGGCGCGGGCAGCGTGTATAGCGCAACGAATAGTTCAACTGGCCGTCGCGTGGCTATTAAAATGGTTCGCTCGCATGGCGCTGGTAGCCAAGTGTTGCAGCGATTTCGCCAAGAATGCCGTGCATTGTCAAGGCTTTCACATTCGGGCATTGTGCAGGTTGTGGAAACAGGTTCCGTGAATGGCAACACGTACTTGGTGATGGAATTTATCAGCGGCATGTCGCTCGACATGTGGACCAAGGCCAACAGCCCAACTCCCGCGCGCAGCATTGTTCTGATTCAAGAAATTCTTGCGGCCTTGGCGCATGCGCATGACGCTGGCGTGATTCACCGCGACATTAAGCCACACAACGTTATGGTGACCGCGGATGGTCACATTAAACTTGTTGACTTTGGCGTGGCCCGCCTTACCAATGAAGAAGGTCGCCGCACTGGTTTCCGCACGGAGACAGGTCACTTAGTGGGAACATTCGCATACATGAGCCCAGAGCAAACCGATGGTCGCAGTGATCGCATTGGTGTGACCAGCGATGTGTATCAAGTTGCTTTGTTGCTTTATGAAATGCTCGCAGGTCGGTTGCCTTATGAAGCCGACGGCAAGAGCGCTGCTGGCTTGCTCAAGGCTGTGCTTATGGATGAGCGCGTTCGCCTTGAAGAAGTGCGACCTGAGTTGGCTGGTCCAATCAGCGACCTTTTGAGCAAGGCGTTGTCGATTGCTCCAAGCGCAAGACCGCAGACAGTTCGCGCTTTTGATGAGGCGCTGGACACAGTGCTTGCAACTTTGGCGATTGTGTAATTCAAAATTTCAGGGGGACTCAACCAAGCGCAATGGATGTGAGTGAGTTTGCTTGGGTTTCAAATTATGCAAGTGTAAAAACGCCATAAATAAGGCGTTTTTATTGCTTTTAAAAGATGTCGCGTGAATTGCCTTCGAGTGTTAACTCGCGGAGCGGGATCTGCTGCGAACGGG
>CAIWNO010000112.1 GCA_903914045.1 uncultured bacterium
AAAATTGCGCTCGCAAGATATCTTGTGAAGGTTGCGAGCACGCAAACTTGACACGCATGAAGAACATGCCAGTTTCATGGTCGTTGAACTCCGCGGCTTCATCAATGTTGCCGTCGCAGGCCATAATAAATCCGGAAATGGAGTGCACAATTCCAGGGCGGTCCAAGCAAGCGATCGTTAAAATATTTGCGGTACTCACAAGGCGGATTGTTGCAGAAATGAGCGGGACGTGGAGACTGTAAATGACGTAAGCGCGCGCAACTCTTGCGTAAACGGGGCATGTTCTTACACTTCAAGTCTGTATCGGTTTCTTTGTTTATCCAAGCAGGAGGACACGCGTGACTTTCTCAAAGTATTTGCTTTTCGCAATGATCGGCCTTGGCATTTTTTTTATGTACTTGCTCTATCAGGACCCGTCGCTGGATCAGCCCATTGAACAATCCACGATCTACAGATTTATGATGTTGCTTACTGGCGGAGCCGGATTGTTTGTGGCTTTGACGCTGTATCACCAGGCGCGCAGCCAAGAGGCTGCCAGCGATCAAGCCTTAGAATTGTCCACCATCAAGATCATCAAGGATCTGTGGATTACGCCTAATTTTCGGCTGGCGGAGGAGTATGAAAAGTTGGGTTCGATGCCAGCCGAGATGTATCCAGATCTTGCGATCTCGTCATCACAGGACATGCATCAAGTGGCGTTTGCAATTTCTGTATTTCAGATTTTCGAGGATTACAAAACGATCTATACGCACGACAAGACCGGACTGAATGTTTGGCTTGGAAATTTTCTCAATTGGGCGCAAAGCGACACGCTGCAGAAATTATGGCCGCGCCTGCGCATCAACTATCAGCCCAGCACAATTCAAATGACTGAGGCGCTGTTCGCCGCCGCAAATCAGATCAAGGCATTGCGGGTTAAACAAGGACAGGTCAGTTATGACGACTATCAAATCGTCATTTCAAAGCTGGTCATTGTCTTTAAGAATGAGGTTTCCAAGCAACATCTTGCCGCCACCTAAAGTGGTGGCGCGCTGATTTTCAGCGCGGACTTTTTCTAAAGTAGAGTTAGGACAACCAACCATGCGCATTGCCATTTCTGGAAGCCATTCTTTGGGAAAGTCCACAGTTGTAAATGATTGGGTTGCCAAGCACCCAGGCTTCACGCGCGAAGAGGAACCCTACAGAGCGTTGTCCCTTCATGGACCGTATGAAATTTTGTTTCGCGATCAGTCAACCAAGTTGCACAATGGAATTCAGTTGTACTACAACATCAGTCGCGTGCATCGCTATTGCGCTTCAAGCGATGATGTGATTTTTGACCGCGCGCCCGTTGATTACATTGCGTATTCGCAATACACCGCCAACAAAGGCAGCAGCGACATCAACGACGCATTTGTGGCGTCCATGATTCCGGCCGTAAGAGAGTCGCTTGATCGTTTGGACATTCTGGCGTTTGTGCCAAAGTTGCAAGAGTGGCCCGTGCAAATGCAGGCGGATGGAATTCGGCCCATCGACCACGAGTATCGCGATGAGGTGGATGCAATCTTTAAACAGATTTATCGTGAAGGTCGCTTCGGAGTGATGCCACAAAAAAATCCGCCGCACTTTGTTGAATTGTTTGGCGCTCGGCAACAGCGGTTGGATCAGTTGCAGCAAGCGATTGATGAAGTGCAATTCGGCAAGCGACGCACGCAATAGCATTCGACGGATTAGTTGCTTGGCTTGTTGCAGTGGGGCGGTGAAGTTTCCAAGGCCAACTTACATAGACAAATCCAACTCAGCCAAGCGGGCGCGCACCAAGTCCTTCACTAATTTTTTATCTATAGTCCAATCCACTGGAATCTGAAAACAGTTTTTAAACACGACATACTTTTCTAGACGCACTTGAAAGTTTTCAATCACGGTGGGACTCCACGGAGCCAGTGTGAGGTGATTCTTGTAAGCCGCAACACCAAATACATACTTTCCATTTAAGTGGATGGTTGGAACATTCCAAGAAATTTTGCATTCCAGTTCTAGAAACTCAGCATGGATGAAATCAATCACGGATTTCAGAGTCTTGGCTTTCGTGGCGTCATGCGCTGCGAGATATTCCTTCACGGATTTGAATTTGGGCGTGGGCATGGGATTGAAATTCTAATAATCAATTCAAATTTTTATGTATTTGCACTGGCTAGAGTTGGGGCGCAAAAAATAAAACACGTCTGTATGCCGTGCTTTAAAGCGGGCAAAGGGACTCGAACCCTCGACATTCAGCTTGGGAAGCTGACGCTCTACCAACTGAGCTACGCCCGCAATAGGTGATTTCAACCATGGCATCAGTCACACCAACAGTAGTAGCAGCAGTAGAAATGGCTGAAGTCACACATTTGCATTCTACAGTTGCGGAGGCATGGA
>CAIWNO010000113.1 GCA_903914045.1 uncultured bacterium
CAATTGTTTTTGAAGAGAAGCCAATGCTGCCAATAAGGGATTTGTTTTTCATTTCCTCAAGCGCCTCAACGCAACCGCTGTCGTTGAGAATGTCCAGGTCGTTTCCGTTTGAGTGCACAAACACGGCGTCAAGCATGTCGCAATGCAGCGCGCGCAAACTCTGTCGCACGCTGTGCGTGACGGCGGCGGGGGAGAAATCATGGCGCGAGACGCCGTCCGCAAAAGTCTCGCCAACTTTGGTGCTGAGGAATAATTCAGCGCGTTGAGCAGGCGTCATGTTGACCAACACTTTTCCAAGTCGCTCCTCACTCACGCCGTAGGCTGGAGCGGTGTCGATCAAGCGCACGCCATCGTTGATCAGTTGGCGCACCAACGCCAACGCGTCGTGCTCGCTTGGAATTTCAAATGCGCTTGGATATTTGGCGCCTTGATTGCGGCCAATTTTAAACGCGCCCCAGCCAATCACGGGCACTGGTTTGTGAAGTCGCGGCGCGGAGCGCGTGGGAATATTCGGCGCGTGTGGTCTATGGGTTGGGGCGTTGGAATTGTAATTTCCAGCCAATTTGCCTTGAAAATCACCGTGCATGTCGCCCGATTCATGGTCCGGCGAATTGTCCATGGAAGTAGGTGAAGCGCTCATGAAATGGCGCTCCACTGCGCGCTTTCCCAAGGGCGCGCCGCCAACTCTGGTCGCGGTAAATCCGCCGGCCACGGCATGTGCGCGCCCGTGGTCCGTGGCGAAAGTTCAAGTTGCTTCATCATGGCCGCGGCGGCCATGGGCGCCATCACCAGTTTCACGGGCCATATGGTTGTGACTCGACCTGAAGTGTGCGTGAATGTTTTAGATGGGCGTCGACCATCGCCAGTGCGTGGCTCAGCGCGCATCACTGGGTAACTTGCAAAGTGGCAACCTGTGAATGACTGCGCAGGAATGCATTTCTTAATTTCGTCCATGGCGTACTGGGCGAACTCGTTCTCGTGCATGGCGGGACCATCCTCGGCAATTTGACCGCCCACATGCCAGACCACATTGCGCGCGTCGTGCGTTGACACATCGCTGGTCACAGTGATCCTGGTCTTGGCGCCATCAATGCAATGACCAAACACCATTGGAAGCGCGCCGCGAACCATGGCTTGTCGCAGCGGCCGCTGCTGCATGGGCGCGTCAGCAACATGGGCCAACCCAAGGATGTCTTGGTTGCCAAGACCTGCGCATGCAATCAAGTGGCGCGCGCGCACCATGACGCGGCGTGAACTTTCAATTTCAATATCCACATGGTTGGCGCATTGGTTGACGCTGATCACGCGGCCCTTGAGCAGTGAATGTGAACGCGGCGCTGTCAATTCTTGCAACAGTGAACGCGGATCGATCACGGTTTCAGCCAGCGTCAACACCTCGCCGCTCACGCCCGCAAGCCACGCGGGGCGCGCGCTTTCATCGATTGATTCTGGACGCGTCCGCAGCGCCAATTTGGCGCCAAGCATTCCAGCCGCGCCGCGCAAACCAGAGGTGCGCCATAAATAACATTGACGCGTCAGCACGCGCACATTGCTTAGATTCATCAAGCCGCCATCAAGCATGGCAATCCATTCATGCGCGGCTTCGCTGGCTTCCTTGGCGTCGTCGCCGGCAAGACCGCCCAGCGAATATTTCACGCCCGCATGCAGAATGCCCTGACTTGAAGTGGTCTGACCAAAGCCCAGCGAATTATTTTCCACAAGCAAAGCGCTCATGCCCGCGCGTTGCGCCGCGGCCAACGCAAAAAGTCCGGCGCATCCGCCTCCAACAATCAACGCATCAATAATGATTGGCTCACTCATTGGGCAATTCGCTCACGGATGCTATCCTGCTTCCCGCGCTCACTCACGAAATTAACCGCAAAGAAAAATATGACAATTCAAGCAGTCCTTATTCCTGGTGATGGTATTGGTCCGGAAGTTTCCGCGGCGGTGTGCCGCATTCTTGCAGCAGCCAAAGCGGACATTCAGTGGCTGCGCCATGACGCCGGACTTGCCGCAGTGGAGGGCGGTTCCAAAAGCACATTGCCCGAGTCCACGCTGGCGGCCATTCGTGAACACCGCGTGGCGCTGAAGGGTCCATGCACAACTCCGGTTGGAACGGGTTTCTCCAGCGTCAATGTGGCGCTGCGAAAGACGCTGGGTTTGTACGCAGCGGTCAGGCCCATTCGCAGTCTGGCCGGCGTGCCCACGCGATTTGAAAATGTGGACTTGGTTGTGGTCCGCGAAAACACCGAGGGCTTGTACGCGGGCATTGAAAATGAAATCACGCCGGGCGTGGTCACCAGTTTGAAGGTGGCCACGGAATTGGCAAGCTTGCGCATCGCTGAATTCGCCTTCAAGTACGCCAGCGACCGTGGGCGCAAGAAAATTTCCGTGTTCCACAAAGCCAACATTATGAAGATGAGCGACGGCTTGTTCATTCGATGCGCCAAGGAAGTTTCGCAAAAATGGATTGGTAAAGTTCACTACGAGGAGATGATCATTGACGCCGCGTGCATGCGCTTGGTGCAAGACCCCACGCGCTTTGATGTGATCTTGATGGAGAATTTGTACGGCGACATAGTCAGCGATTTAGCGGCGGGATTGATTGGCGGTTTGGGCGTGGCGCCAGGCGCCAACTTTGGCAATGAATACGCGGTGTTTGAAGCGGTGCACGGATCGGCGCCGGACATCGCGGGCAAAGGTATCGCCAATCCGCTGAGTCTTTTAATGAGCGCGGTGATGATGCTGAATCATTTGGCCGTGACGCGCTCTATGCCGCAGTTGAAAAAAATTGGCGATCACATCCGCGCCGCTTATGATCGCGCGCTGCAAGATGGCGAAAAGACCGGCGACATTGGCGGAACACTTTCCACGGAACAATTCGCCGACGCGGTGATCAAGCGACTTTTATAATTCACGCATGACGCGAGCCAATGAATTGACGTGCGACATGTGCAACGCAATGCATCGCAATGCGCGTTGACGGCGCGCATGATCTATTACAATTTTAAAAAACAACGCCGCCTGACTTTCGGAGCGATCACACTGCAACCCCCACAAGGGCTCAGTGCGCAACTCGGAGACCCGCCGAGTGCCCCGCCAATCAGGCGGCACTGTCAACATACTTCCTAGTTGCGCATCTC
>CAIWNO010000114.1 GCA_903914045.1 uncultured bacterium
CGTTTGCATCGGCTTAAAATTGCCAAATTATGGCTCCAAGATAAAACTCGCAACACTGTTGCGAGTTTTGGCTGCTCACAATACATCTCATAAAACTGAGTCATTCGCCACAAATTACTCGCTGAATACCCCGTCATCCCCGGATACTTGCGCTGAATCGTGTGCGACAATTCCGCCACCGTACCCGTGCCCCACCCGTCTTTTGCGGCCTTGCGACTTATGTATTGACCAATGCTCCAGTACAACTCAATCAGCGTCGTGTTCACCGCGGCCACCGCGCGCGCACGCGCCGCGTGGATCAATCCCAATACAACATCAAAGTTGCCGCTTGGTGATTCCACTTTCACATTCTCTTTCGCCTTTGTATTTTTCGGCGCGGACTTTGCCAATGCCTGCCCGCGTTTCTTCTTCGCTGCCTTTGCCATGTTTGCTCCCTGCTGAATTGTGTGTGCATTGATTGCTGACTTGTTCAATGACTTGATTACACAAGTGCCAGTCAAGCCAATCTAGAAACCGAGGAGGAGCAATTTCACTTTTGCCGCTGTTTTTCTTGAGTTTTATTGCGCCAACTCCATTTATTAAGGCACAAAAGCCAGTTCTGCCGTGCAACGACATAAATTCCGCCTAACCATCCTCCAAAATAAACCCATTCTTATTTTATTTTTAATGGCAAACCCTATTGAATGCACTCCCCCGCCGTGGTTACCCTAACTCAAGTCTGATTCGCATTTTATGTCACTCATTTCGGGGATGCTCCCTGGGACAACGAAGCGAATTTAGGTATTCCGGAGTTTCAAAATGTTTCAATTCAATCGACTCGTTGCCATCACTGCGATTGCATGTACGTCAGTCAATACCTTATATGCAAATAATTCAGTAAATGTTTTTGCTTGGGGAGCGAATGGAAACGGACAATGTAATGTGCCTAGTGAACTTGGAGCCAGCTCTGCGGTTGCTGCGGGTTCATATCACTCACTAGCAATTCAAGCGAGGACTGGAACCGTTTGGGCTTGGGGAGACAATACGTGGGGACAATCCAATGTCCCAGCCGACCTCGGACCATGCATTGCCGTGTCAGGCGGCGGCGGACATTCACTAGCTTTACGAGCGGACGGAACAATTCGTGCTTGGGGCCGTGGCAACTACGGACAAAATGCTAGCCCTGACGCCAGTTACAAAGCGACCGCAATTTCCGCTGGTGGAGATCACAATGCTGCGCTTTTAATTGATGGCACCGTTATCGCTTGGGGCGCAAATGTTTGGGGCGAGCGAAATGTTCCAGCAACTGCGCAACCTTCGAACGCCGTTATTGCAGGTATTTGGCACAAGATGGCAATTCGCCCAGACCAAACCGTGGTTTGCTGGGGCAGAAATAATTACGGACAATGCAATGTTCCATCGGGTCTATCAGGCGTAATTGATATCGCTGCTGGTCAGGATTCAGGCGGCGGACATTCAATGGCTTTGAGAAACAATGGCTCAGTTGTTTGTTGGGGTAATAATGGCGCTGGACAATGCAACACCCCTTCAAACCTCACAGATGTGGTGAACATAATGGCTGGTGGAGCCCACTCCATGGCGTTAAAACGCGAAGGCTCGCTCGTCTGCTGGGGGGAGAATGGATATGGACAATGCAATGTTCCATCGGGATTACCGCCCGTGGTTGCAATGGCTGCAAGTGACTCGCACACAATTGTTCTCACAAAATTGATTGGCCCCACAGAGTGGCCAATATCGCAAGGTGGAAATGGACATTGGTATGCGCTGTCGACTGATGCTTCAATTCATTCATTTGTTGAACGTCAACAAGATGCTGAATCCAAAGGGGCACACTTGTGCACACTTTCATCAATTGCTGAACACCAATTCGTATTTGATCTCACTTGGGCCCAAGGCGGATTTACTAATGGGGATTCACTTGGTTGGCCTGCATTGGGCGGTTACCGATTACCTGGTACCGACCAATGGAAGTGGGTTACTAATGAGCCATTTATATACGCCCCTTGGGGTCCTTCTGAACCAAACGGAAATCTTGCTAGCGGTGCGTACCTACAAATATGGGGAGCAAACAACCAACCAAATATGACACTGGACGACAACACGAGTTGGGCAAGCGACGGAGGAATCGGAATTAATCCAAGGGTTATTCTGGAATGGTCCGCCGACTGTAACGGTGACGGCAGCGTGGACTACGGACAAATATTACGTGGCGAACTTGCAGATACAAATTCCAACGGTATTCCAGACGCATGTGAGCTTGTAATTAATGTTCCATCCCAATTCGCAACAATCCAAGCCGCAATTGATTCTGCGACCACCGGCAAATCCATCGAAGTCGCTCCCGGCACCTACAACGAAGCCATCGACTTCAAAGGCAAAGCCATCACGGTGAAAGCCACCGGCACGCGCGCAAGCACCATTATTGATGGCACCGGCCTCACCACTTCCGTGGTGCGCGCAGTGACTGGCGAAACGTCCGCCACTGTGTTGCAAGGCTTCACTATTCGCAACGGTCCAATCGGTTCCGCAAGCGGCACCTATCGTCTCGGCGGCGGAATATTTATCAGCAGCGCAAGTCCAACTATTCGCGACTGCGCATTCACCGCGAATCAATCCGCATACGGCGGCGGCATGTACGCGCTGTATAGCAACTCGCTTGTTGAGAATTGCAC
>CAIWNO010000115.1 GCA_903914045.1 uncultured bacterium
ACATTTGAATCGCCGTCTAGATCGGCAGGGCAACCAGGGCAATACCCAACATCAAGAAGCGCAAATCCAAGATCGCCGCTGTCAACAACTCCGTTTGCATCTAGATCCGCTGGACACGCATTGCACGCCACCGTGAATGTGTACACCGCCGCGCCGTTGGCCAAGCCATCACCTGAAGGAAGGCTTGCGGACGAACTTGCGTTTGCAATTTCACCGTCAAGGCGAATGCCGCCCGCGGTGACCAAATCAGAAACCGTAACCGTGTATGTGCCCGCCACCGAAAGCGTGCCAAGACCAAGCGACACCGTGTTGGTTGCGGAGTTGTAGGAATACGTGGTGGTGATTGCGCCCGCCGGACCCACCACAGAAAAGTTTGCGCCAGTGGCCACAATATTTTCACTAAAGGTCAACTGCGCCGTTGTTGGCGAACCAGAACATGCAAAGTTCGCGCCTGGCTCCGGCACTGCCACGAGCAACTTTGGCGGACTAGCCAAGTAGGTTGCGCTCGCTTTGCCATTATTTAAAATCCAATTGCTTTCATCAAGCACCACGGCCGTCACAAGTCCGTTGGTTGGAATCACAAACGATTCCTCGCGCTCGTTGTTTAAAATCACCGCGGTGGTGGCGCCACTTGCGGTCGTCATCTTCACGTCAATCGGCGTGACAAATTTGCCGGCCTTACCCATGACCGTGCTTTGCGTTTGCTTCAGGTGCAACTTCAAGTACGTCTTGCCATTGATAGTGACGGCCTGCGTTCCATATGAATACACCGGCGCTCCTTGGCCAAACACAAATGAATCAAAGTAGTCCTGCAAACTGGATCCATACGTTGCGCTGGCCACATCCGCAAATTGTTGCGTGGTTGCGCCAGAGCCTTGATACGCCGCGCGATAGTTAGCAAGGATTTGAAAGAACTTCACGTCGCCAACATATTTGCGTAGCGTGTGCAGCGCCCACGCACCTTTGTTGTACGTGGTGCTGGTGCTGAAAATGGCGCTGGCGCTGGCAACGTTGTAGCAATACACGCTTGCGCTTGTGGTGCCAGTCAGTGCCGCCGTAGCGGGTCGACGCGACGCCATTGCGCTATGAAGCGCGCTAATACCAACTGATCCAGGTTTGCGCTCCGCCCATAGCGCCTCCGTGTATGTGGCAAAACCTTCGTTCAACCAGACATCATTCCATGTTTTGCATGTCACATTGTCGCCCCACCACTGGTGACCAAGTTCATGCACCGTTACGTTTTCGCTAAAGCTGCCGCCCATGCCAGTCATGGTTTGGTGCTCCATGCCGCCGCCAAATGTAAATTGGTACACGCCGTATTTTTCCGACACAAATGGATACACGCCGTACAGCGGCCGCAGCGTTTCCATCATCTGCAATGACTGGCTCCAAATTGCGCGGTTGGCGGCGCTATCACTTGGCGGAGAAATATTTATTTGAAACGGCATGCTGCCAGTGGCGCCGCTTGGCAATGGATAGTTGTAGGTGTAGTCGTACACGTTGTAGGCGTGAATGGCGAAGCAAAATAAATAGGACGCGGTTGGAATATTCGTGCGCCACGTGTATTTACTTTTGCCGCCTGCCACCGGCGTAATAGATTGCAGCACGCCGTTAGAAATACTGCGATACGCGCTGGGCGAGGTGATTGAAATTGTCGCCGTGCTCTTGTCGGAGTTGTCGCCGGAAGTTGCATATTCGCCGTCTTTCACGGGCCAAATGCTGCCCGCGTAAT
>CAIWNO010000116.1 GCA_903914045.1 uncultured bacterium
GCGGCCGCCATGCCAGGCATATCGTCGGCTTTCACAACGCCTTGAAGAACTTTTGCAATCGCCGCTTCAACTGCCGCGGGATTTTTTGCGTCTATGGTGGCCGCGTCGGCGGATGCGGTTGCGGCAGGCGCGGCGCCGTCGGCAACCGCGGGGTTGGTTGCAGTCGCCGTGGATTTTGTTTTGGGCAATGTTGGAGCGGCAGGCGAAGTTTGCGCGGCTTTGTCAACGGCGCTTGCCAATGGATTTTTAGTTGCGGGGTTCGCATTTTGCGCCACCGCAAACGTGATCGCTGCGGCGCCAACAATCACCGCCACTAAAAGAATCACAATGTTGCGGGCGGAGTTGGTTGTGATTGATTTCTGTTGTGGTTCATTTTTCATGGGGGTGTTGTGTGACTATAAACAATCTACAGAAAGAGTTCGCTGCACATAAAATTAAATTGTTGCAGCCTTCGTACATCTAATCTTGTTCGAAAATGACGGGTCCTTCTGCCGCGCATTTTATTATGGATGCGCCATGGTTGGAGCGGGTTGCGGGTGGTTGGCCTGCAAAGAACAATCCAATTCTGGCTTAATGGAGGCCGCCCACATGGCGTATCCCTTCTGCGAAAAGTGCAGTAAGTCAGGCATGTCGGCGGGATCAATGCTTCCGTCTGGCTTTAAAAATTGCTTGCCCACTCGCACAAATCTGGCATGTTTGGGCCACATTCCCAATGTAAGTCCAATGTTAATTTGCGCAATTTTTTCGCGCGCGGAATCTTTCAAATCGCCGCGCGGCGGAATGTCTAGCACCAACACCTCCGCGTTGGGACATTGCTTATGAATCAGATTCACCACGTCATGGATGCCGGCCAAAATGTCCGGACAATTGTCATCGTAAATATTGTTGGTGCCAATCATGACCACCACCACCTTGGGGTTTACTGCGTTTAAGGGGGCTTGCTCGAGTCGCCACAACACATGTTGAGTGCGGTCGCCACCCACACCTAAATTAATGGCGCTGTGTGAACCAATCAGCATTTTCCATTGCTCGGGCGCGCCTTCCCAACCTTCAGTAATGGAGTCACCAATGAAAACAATTTCTGCGGGATTGTTGCGGGCGCGTTCAAGCACAAGATTTTGCCGCCCAAATGCGCCAGCCTCGCGCGAGACCGGCGTGGTGGTTGCTGTTTCTGATGTGGCGCGAATGTGTGAAACAACTGGCGCGGGCGGTGCAACTGCGACTTCAACTTGCGCGGGCGCAGGAGTTGGCGGCTCAACCGCAACTTCAACTGGCGCTGGCGGAGCAACTACAACTTCAACTTGCGCGGGCGCAGGAGTTGGCGGAGCAACGACAACTTCAACTGGCGCGGACGCAGGCGCTGGCGGCGCAACTGCAACTTCAACTGGGCTTGGCGGCGCAACTGCAACTGCTGCAATTTTCTCTGGCTGTTTGTGAATTGGCTCAGTAAGCTGCGTTGTGACAGGTTGGGATTTTTGTGTTGGGTTTGACGCTGACATTCGTTTTTCTCGTAGCGCTGCGGATGATCCAGTCGAACTTGTTGTTTGTGAATTGGCCGCTCGTGGTGGTGGCGAGTAAGCGCCCGCGCATCCCGCGCCGCTTGCAATTATGAACACGGTTGCGCTTGCAGCCGCGCAGACATTCGCCAAGAAAAGAATTCGAAATGTTGAAATGGTTTTCATAATGTCACGACCGTATCTTTGGTGCGCTTGCATGCAAGATATTCATTCATGCATTCGCATATCAGTTTAGATTAATGCGAGTGAGGTTGCCGCTCAATCACCAGCGAGGCGTTTAAATAATTCTGCGCCGCATCGCCGCGTTGATACGTGGAAGGCTCATAGCGACATTTCCAAATACCCATATTGCCGGCGTTGGAGTTGCGCTCATGGTGGCCGCGCAAATTCTGCGCTTCTATGCTCCTCACAATCTCCTCTATATATGGATGGCGCCGCGCAGGATTAGTGCGAGTAGTGGTGGGGTACAGATGCAATGACCCGCGGGTCACGCGCATTAAATCAATCACCGCCGCCATGTGCCACTGCAATGTAAATGGGGAGTTTGGAAGAATGCCCCCTGACGCAGGATCGCTGTAAGTCACCAGTAAATGTGCGCTAAATGTGTGGTCAAACTTGCCGTCGGCAAATGGCAGCGTGGGCAAACTTGCGTTGATGTATCGCACGCCAGCGCGGTCGGCTTCATAGTCGGGCAAAAACAATTCCAGAGCAGCGCGCTTGTTGTCCGCGTACGCCTGTAAATCCAAATCGCTGTACGCGCCTTCATACGTCGCCATGGACTTCACGGTGTAGGCAATGTCGTCCATGCTGCGTTGGCGCAATTCATTCGCGCCATGCACATACAAAGGATCAACGCCAACCGCGTCAACGCCGGCCGCGCACGCCTGTGCAACAAATGAACTTGGTCCAGATGGGCAATCAAGAACACGCTTGCCCTTGAGTGATTCAAGTGTCACGCCAAACATGGCTTGATAATCCACGGCAGGCCGGCCAAAGAATTGCATGCGATCCAGAATCAGCGTGGGCTTGGTCACGACGCCATTGTGACCAATTCACACCAAACATGTGCGCGTACAACTGCGCGGCCAATTTCGGATTTTATAAATTCCTTGCCAACAAATAAATTTTCTATCGGAATTTAGGCACGCTCTGAAAGAATGCTCATTTCCAAGCGATATTGTGCAAATATAAAAAACATGCCCCGGCCCCTATTTGCCGAATCGGCGAAGGAAGGGTGTCCGGGGCGTACTTCGGCACTATAGACCAAGTCTTCATGAAAGCACAATGCAGCCACTGAATTTCCA
>CAIWNO010000117.1 GCA_903914045.1 uncultured bacterium
CAGCGCCGACGGCATTCAGTGTTCGCTGCTTGACACCAAAGGTCCAGCCGAAAGCGAGGACAAGGATTTTGCCATCTGGTTGTTGCGAGCCGCGGCCATGGTGCGACATTGGTTTGTCACACCATCAAGCGCGCAAGGCGCGGAAGAAATTGCGGTCATGGATGTGGAAGAAGTTGTGATCGCTTCCGGTGGAGACGAGGCAGCAACAGTGGCCACGTATCAACTTGTTCGCCGCGTCGTTGAATGCGCGCGCAAACACAATCGCGTGCCGCCGCTCACTCCAATTGCGCTTGTGGGTTGCTCAACGGAATCGGCGCATGAGGCAATTGCCACCATTTCAACGTTGGCGCAAGCGTTTTTACAGCAACCCGTTCCGCTTGCGGGCACATATCCCAAGTTAGAGCGCACCTCTGTTGCGCAGCAAGCTTTTTTTCCAGGCGCATTTTCCGTGGCGGATTTGTTTGAGGCAATTCGAACGGCGGAATCCACCGTGGATGGAAGTCGACGCGCGTCTCCATCACCATCAAGCGCATCCGCATCAACATCCGCACCACCATCCGCACCATCAGCCGCGCCCTCGCCATCAACCGCTTCAACATTCGCGCCATCAATCAGTGGCAGTTCCTCCGCGCACACTGGCGCGGCGGCGGGGGACGTCCGCAAGCAACCATTGCAAGTGCAAATGCGACCAGGTTCATACGCCGCGATTATTTCAGGTTTGTGGCCCATCGCCTTGCGCTATCCCAACAATGCGATGATTGAATTTGCAACTGACCATGCGGGACAATTGCATGTGATCGCGCCTATTGAGCAAGCCGCATCTATTCGCCAGGCGGCCGCTTGGGCGCAGCGCAATTCCTCATTGATTCGTTTGGGTTTCCCTGGCTTGGCCGCGGATCCATTGCCAATTGTCGAGCGGATTATTTTCACCGATGCCACGCAAGCGGTGGACTGGCATCATTGCGGCGTGCGCTTAGACCTTGTGATTCGCGCGCAAGACAAATTTGTGCATGTGTCGCTGAATGATGAGCGCACTTTAAAGCCTTGAGCTTGAACACTGATTCATGTTGACGTTTTGTAGCGCGTGAAAAAGTTGCGCGCATTCAATTACGCAACTTCAAACAACTTCCACAACTCAACTTTTTGGAAGCGCGGCGCGCAGCACGCGCAACCAGTTTTCACTGCGAAATCCAGCGATTTCCTGTGGTTGCAAGCCATCTTTCGTAAGCGCGCTTTCGATCGCTGGAAGATCTTCGGGGCGACGAGCATTCACGGGACAATCTTCAGGCGTAAAGCCGCCGTCAAAATCGCTTCCCAATGCCAAGCATTCCGCGCCGCCCACTTCGCGAACATGCTTGACATGTCGCACAACATCATCCATGGTTGCCACTCGTTCATTCGCCAAAAATTTTCCATACAAATTCAAGCCGCACACTCCCTTGCGCGCCGCTATGGCGCGAATGGTTTCGTCAGTGATGTGCCGCTCATTTCCAGGCACAAGACTGCGACAATTGGAATGACTTGAAGCGATCGAACCCTTTGAAAGCGCGATCACTTGCGCGCACGCTTTGTCTGACAAATGCGAAAGATCATGAATCATGCCGACGCTATCAAGGGCTTGAATCATTTGATGTCCAGCGGGGGTTAATTCGCCTGGCGCCGCGTTGCCGCCGGCGTAGCGCGAACCTTTGGCCCACGTCAAGCCAACCATGCGCACGCCTTGATCAAACCACCACTTGGCGCGCTCGGGCGACTCGATTGGATCGGCGCCCTCCATTAAAATCACCACGCGCGTTGGACCCGCGGCATTCCATTGCAGTAAATCCGTTTGTGTGCGCACAATGCGAATCACTCCGCGTGATTCAAGGCCTTGATACAAACGCAATTGCAATCGCGCGGCGCGCGCCGCGGTGTCCACATCGTCAAAATTGGCGTAGCCCCACGCTTCATCGCAACCCACTTCGGTGAACAGCGTGGCAAAAACCATTTTGCAAGAACCCGCACGCAGCGCTGGAAAATTCACCCCAAAGCGCGCGGGATCAGGCGATTGCGATTCAAGATCAATTCCTTGCATGGCCAGATATCCAAGATCAAGATGCCCATCAATACGATCGTGGCTGGAAGTGCTTTGCATTGGCGCATTCTGACGTGTTGGGCGCGCGGTGTCTAGCGGACCGCGGCTGTAGTTACACTCATGCGGCATGTCTGAAGTTGCCTCAATCAATACATCAACCCGCGGATTGGTTTTCATTTTGGCGGCGGCGCTTCTTGCGCCGTTGGTTGTTGCCGCCACGCTCACGCCTGATCCGCGCGGAATTGGAACTCATCAACAACTTGGATTACCAGTGTGTTCATGGCCCGCCGCGCTTGGAATTCCATGTCCCAGTTGCGGCATGACCACCGCGTTCGCCTACGCTTCGCGCGCCAATTTCACCGCGGCGTTTGTCGCGCAACCAATGGGAGCGTTGTTGGCCATCGCCGCCGCGATCGGTTGCGTGATTGCCTTGGGCGTGTCGTTGACGGGCTATCAATTTCAAAGATTATTTGATCCGCTGTTGAACAAGTGGGGACTGAGCGCGGCGCTTCTCTTATTTTTCGCGGCGTGGTTGTGGAAGTTCGCCTGCATGAGTGGATGGACGCAATGACTCTTGCGCATCTTCAACGCGGTTTCAAAGTGGCTTGCATTGCGCTGTGCTGCGTAATGTCTTTTTGTTTAATCATGAGTTGCCAAGTGTTTGGCATTGCGGCAGCGATTGGTCAGAATGTTGAACGCGAGAAAAAAGTTGAAGTGCTGGCCAAGTACGCCGGGTTGGACAACAAGCGCGTCGCCATTCTTGTGAAGGCCGACATGGGAACGGTGTATGAGCACCCAACCGCGGTTCCTAATATTTCTTTCAATTTGGCCCAGCGTCTGCAGCAAAATGTTCCTGGCATCACAATGATGGACCCACGCTTGTGCATGAATTTTCAACATCAAACTCCAAATTGGGCGGCGCAACCGCTTGGTCAAGTCGCCGAAGAATTGGATGTTGACCGCCTTGTCATTGTCGATCTTTACGAATATCGATTAAATCCGCCGGGAAATCGCTATTTGTGGGATGGCGTTGCCGCAGGAAATATTGGCGTGGCGGAGCGTGATGGAATTGATCCCGATCAAACCGTCGATCAGTGGAATGTCTCCGCGCAGTTTCCATTGGATACGGGCGTGACCCGCGAGTCCATGAATATTTCAATGGTCCAAACTGGCCTCTTGGCGACATTCGTTCGCAATTCGGCCTGGGTTTTTTATGATCACATTGAAGACAAGTATCCAGACACCAAGAAATAAAATGACATTGAATCAGACATCTAAATTCAAGTGGCGCGGACTGAAGTTGGCGGGTGCGGGGTTGCTCTGCACACTTTCATCCTGCAACTATCTTGTGCCGGCGGCCTACATCGTTGAAGGTCCGCCATCCATCGACGCTCAATACACGTTGCCAGATCGAAAGACCGTGGTCTTTGTTGACGATCGATCCAATATTCTCAGTCGCACGCAACTTCGTGCTGTCATTGGTGACAAAGTCGCAACTGATTTGATGAAGAAAGGCTTGGTCACCGAAACGATCGCCAGTCGCGACGCCATTGCCATTGCGCGCAAAGACGAGACTGTGGACAAACCAATTCCAATTAGTGAAATTGGCCAACGCGTTGGCGCGGACACCATTATTTATGTGCAAATGAAAGACTTTTCGCTCTCCGATCCTGGTGGCGTGGCGCGGCCATCGGCTACCGCCACGGTGAAAGTGATCGATGTCACGGGACGCTCGCGTTTGTATCCAGCGCCAAGCGAACTCACGGGCCAGCCCGTGTCAACTGATATGCGCGAAGTCAGCAACGACCTCTATCAAAGCACCTCTGGTAGGCGGCAAATTGAAGATTCCCTTGCGGCCGAAATTGGTTCCGAGGTTGCGAAATTATTTTATAAGCATGAACGAGTGGAACTTGGGAAAAATTTAGGTATTCACAAGTGAACCAAGGGGCGCGCATTGTGTGCGTAACGGATCCACTTGGTCCTGGCACCGGATCGGGAATGTTGGCAGCATGCGCGCAAGCCTGGCGATTTCTTCAAGACACAGTGGGTCAAGGCTTGGTTGAAGTCGGCGTGCTTGGAACACACGTGGCAACGCAACTTGCCGTGGAGAATGGCTTGCAGCCCGCGTGGAGAATTCCATTGCCATGTGGCAACTTGCGTTTGGCCGAGTCGGCATTGTCGCGCGTGTTCGATGCGTCATCTGCCAAGGTTGTTGTGGCGTGGGGTGCCAGAGCCGCGCAGTTGGTTTCCAGGTGCGCGCATGACGCGCCAGTGGTGGTGGTGCTTGATGCAGCGTGTGAATCAAAGAGCGTTCTACACGCTGAACTTGCCGAAGTATTGTGCTTGGGAGATTCATTGGCCGACGCCGCAAGCGCTTTGGGTTGGTTGCCAATACGCATTCGCGCCGTTTCACCAACCATGCCGGCGTGGAAGCAAATTCCATCGATCGATCGAAATTCTTTGCGCAGGCAATGGGGCGCCACCGATCAAGATTGTGTCATTGGAGTGTTGCCACTATCGGTCGGTTGCGGGGACGCGTTGTTCGCATTTCACGCAATGGGGCGTTTCTCGTACGCGGGTCATGGCGCGCACCTTGTTCTTGATCCCAGCCTTGGCAACGCCAATGCGGTTCGATCCATCGCGCGCAAGTTGGATTTGAATGATCGAGTTCATTTTGAATCGTCCATTGTTTGTCCATGGAAATTATCCGCGGGCGTTGATCTTTGGCTTTCGTTGCGAGATCCAATTCATGATCAGACCGCGTTGCATCACAGTTGCGCGGCGGCCCTGGGTGCGCCAATCTTGGCGCAAAGTGGCAGTTTCGCCGCGGCCGCCATAGAACATCAAGTTGATGGTCTTGTTGCTGGCGCAGGCGTGAATGCCTACGCATTTGAAATGATCCACGCCGCAACCCATCCCGCAATGATGGCGGAAATGGCGCTTGCCGCCCGCGTTCGGTATGCATCTCAAAGTGTTCGCGATCGATTTGCCTTGGCCGTTCAAGAAGGCATATCGCGCGTGTGTCCAGAGGCCTTGATTGTGCCAGACGAATTGAATCGTATTCCGGCAGAATTAAAATTCTCAGCGGCTTCCACATAAAGCGATTTCAACAAGCTCGGTGAAAGATGTTTTCCTTGCATCCGCGGCGCGTCGAGCGCGGTGAATTGTTTTGGATCCACCATGGCAAGATCGGGATCGGCGATCGGACTTTCGCCATCGAAGTCGCTTTCCCACAGTGTTCGCAAGGCCCAATAGCGGCTGGCGTACAAATCAAACGCGTCCTCGGGGCGGCTTGCCTTGGCGGCCATTTCGCTTTTGGCGTCGCCGGCGGACATGTGTTCGTCGGTGGTGACAATGTCGCTGCCAAACAGAATGCGTCCGCGAAAGCGTTCTAGAAATGCGTGGACTGCGCCGCGCGGATGTTTTGAAATTTCACGCACGATCCATTTGGTGGCGCTGGTGTCCAAAAATAAATTGGGGTGGCGATCAAGAATTCCAGCAAGAAAATGCAGGTCTTCGGGCCATCCACCCATGTGCGCCGCAAGCCATGGCGCGCTGAATCGATCAAGCAATCTTTCAAGTGGAAGATATTGCGCGGACTTTGTTCCGTAGCGCGCGGCGTCGCTGTAGCGAGTTTGAAACCAGGTGTCAGGGTCCGCGATATGAACCATAAGCGACATGCCCAAACTGCTAGCTAATTCCATGGCGGCAACTCGCAGCGGCGCGTCCAGTTGAAACATGGTCGCATCGCCAGCTTCAATCGCAAAGTCAACGCTGCGCGGCGCCGCCCAAATTTTGCAAAGACGCGAACCCAGTTCGTGGTATTTCCCAATGCGCTCAAGAAATCCAGCGCCCAGCGAATGCTTGCGATCTTTGGAGGCGAAATCAGGAACCGCGATCAAGCGAAGTCGATCGCCAAGTTCCGCGCGCACCGCGGGCACTTGCTCCAAATAGGTCATGGACCAAATCGAGCCAATGCCATATAAGTCCATGGCCTCGCGCAGAATGGCGCACGCGCGCGCGCCGTTGACATGTGAATGCGCGTCCGTGATGGCAAAGGGCAACTTTTGCAATTGCCCTGAAAGCGCGCGGTAATCCCAGCCAAATCGATTGGATGGATTCACGCTGTGTTGTGATTGGATGGAGGTTGAATGTGTCACGCGCTCAATCGTAGTCCATGTTTCAAACGCGCGGTGGGAAAGTCTGTATTGACGCAGTCAGGCGCACAATGGAAACGCGACGCGACTAACGGGCGCGGCGGGGGCGTGATTTGGTTTGCGTGCGTAAGCGCGCGCCCGCTGATTTTGTTTTTGGAGTTTGCGACTTGCGCTTTTTCGCCGCGCCGTTTGTGACAGCGCTTGGAAGAGCTTCGTTGCGGCCAGCGTGGTGAATGCATCCAATGTAAACCTCGTGGTCCGCTTCAATATCAAAGTGGCGCACAATTTCACAATCAAACCACGCGGTTGCGCGCAACGGAACCGGCGCGCCCGACGGTGTCTTCATGCATGGAATAGAAATCATTGGGTCTTGCGTGTGTTCAGGAATTTGTTTGAACAGACGCGTGCACACTGGATCATTCGCGGCGATCAAGCACAATGCAAAGCCACGTGAATCGCGGATGATTGGACTGAGTGGTTGCCCTTTTTCAATGGCAACAACAAGCATGGGTGGTTGCGATGCGACTTGTTGCACCCAGCGCACCAACGTTGCACCTCGCATGTCGCCAAAGGCGCCAGTTAAAAGAAAAACGCCGCTTGGAATTTGGTCCAAAAGATCATCAATGCCACAACGCTCAATCGGGGTCCAATCATTTCTAGAAGTCATTGAACACACAATAACCCTAAATAAATTAATTTCTAGTTTAAATCCATAATTTACAAGTATTTATATAAATATAGGACGCATTCTGGTGGGGTTTGGAATTGTTCTAAGACTGAAAATTTGAAGTTTTTATAGAAGAAGTGGGGCAAAGTGTTGCAAAGTGGGGAAATGAAGTTATGCTATCGACACAGGTGCCACATGCTCTTCCTAGGCGAATTCGAACACTCACTCGATGCGAAACAACGACTGGCTGTGCCGTCGGAGTTGCGCAATTGTTTGCCCAACGAAGGCAACGATGCGGTGTTTGTTTCAGCGCCTGGGCCCAACGGATTTCTATGGTTGTGGCCGGAAAAAACATTCGCGGATTTATCCAACGCTCAAGGCGGTTCATTGTTGGGCGACGAGGAAGTTCAGAATTTCGAGCGATTTATCTTCAGTCAATCTTCGCGTTGTCCACTGGACAAAGCGGGGCGCGTGCGCATTCCAGACCGAATGTTGGAGCGCTACGGATTGTCGGGAAACATAATGATTCTTGGTGTTCGAGATCATTTGGAATTGTGCACCACGGACAAGTGGAAGGAAGAACGTGAACGACTTGAGCCCGCCGCCGCGGAAATTTGGCGACGTGCTCGCGAGACAATTCGAAACCGAACTTCTAGTTGATCTTTGGAAAAAATTTTAATTCGTCGCAGTGCGCGACGATTTGATTCAAGACTTGCGTTGATGCCAAGGATGGCCCAACGCGGGAGCGCAACGAATGGTCACCCTCACTGCGCCAAGGAC
>CAIWNO010000118.1 GCA_903914045.1 uncultured bacterium
AAGCAACCGTGATCCCGGCACGCGATTCATAATGTCAATCCATACGCGCATGACATGCGGCGTGATCTTGGCGAAGTTGTTGAACGAACCAATCGTTATGAAGCCATTGGCAAGCGCGGAAAGAGGGCCAACGTCGGGACTGTTTTTGGGCGCTTGAAAACAGGAAAAACATTCGGGCAAACGCAGCAACTTCTCCGTGTGCAGTTCGTCGGCGGCGCCAACGGGGTCGGCCAGCGCGTCCGTGATTCTGTAATCCATGGTCGACAAACCGGTGGTATTTGGATATCCAATCCAAGTCACTTGAATCGGCGCGGGTTTGCGAATGAACACGCCCATTCTGTTTAGCGCGGTGTGTCCCGCAAGGTCCACAAGAATGTCAATGCCGTCCGATTGAATCATGCGCGCCAAATCTTCGTCGTTCAATTTGTCCACTTGGCGCCAGTTGGCAACCACCACCTTCATGCGCGCGGTACTTTCATCCGTGTGGAAATTGTCGCTGTAGCAAAACACCTCAAATTTGTTTTTGTCATGCGTGGCCAAAATAGGTTCTATGAATTGTCCAACGGCGTGGCCGTAGAAATCGGGTGACACATATCCAATGCGCGGCTTGTAATCAGCGCGCGCACGTTGGGCGCGCTTAGCTTGCGTGGCTAATGGATTTTCATACATCTTCGCTATGAAACTTTCAAACTTGTCGCCAAACTTTTTGTGCTCTTGAAATAAAACAGCCAAGTCTGGCTTGTCAACATAATTTGACGCCAGCAAATAATTGCTGTGCATGGATGCATTTTCAACGTCAATGGCAATGGCTAATTTGTAATTTTCTAGTCCCTCTGCAAGCTCGCCGCGAAGTGTCAAGGCGCTTCCTAAATTGTTGTGGGGAATCGCGCGTTGATTGTGCGGCAATCTTTTGACGGCCTCGCGCGCAAATTCAATCGCCTCATTCAGTTGTCCGCTGTCGGAAAGATTTTTAGCCAGGTTGGAGTGGGAATTGCCGCTTGGTTCAAGTTCAACAACCCTGCGATAGCACTCCAGTGCCTGCGCAAAGTGTCCATTGGATTCGTAGATCAGTCCAAGGTTGTAGTGAAACTCAAAAACATTCGGATGAATTTGCACGGCTCGCTTCAATAAAGTGAACGCCTCGTCAAATTTTTTGCCTTGAAATAGAATCATGCCCAGATAAAAAATTCCATCGCCATGATTGGGCTCAGCCTCCAAGATCAATTTATAAATTTTTTCAGCGCCCGCAATGTCGCCTTGCGCTTGCAGTTGCTGCGCCACCTGCAGGGCCTCCGCAATAGAAACCCGCTTTGGCGGTTGGTTGCTCAGTGCTGGCAGCGTGATCATGTTGCCTGTACGCCTAAATATATTTTCCACATGGCTTCATACGCCTCTTCAAGATTCTTAGTGAAGCGCGGCACGTTCATCATTGGTGAATTCTTCAAACGTTCACGCAGACCAGCTCGAAGCGCCGTAAGCCGTGGCACATCATTGGCAAGATTCACGGCAATATTCACGTAGTCGTTGGTGTCGCGCGCGATCAACTCCGGCAAACCCAAGTTGCTCATTTGACTCACGCCCACCCGACTCACGTGATTGCTTCCGCTTAGCACCACCATTGGAACGCCCATCCACAACGCATCAAATGTGGTGGTTGTTCCGTTGTATGGAAATGGATCAAGCGCAATATCAATGGAGTTGTAGCGATCCATGTGGCTGGCTTGCTCGTTGTCCATGGTCATGAAGTCCAGTTGATCGGGACCAACACCATTCTTGGCAAAGTGCGCATGAAGAAATGTTTGCACATGCTTGGCCGCCATGCTTTTATTTTTAAGCACCAAGCGAGATTGTGGAATGCGCTTGAGAATATTCGCCCACACCGCGATGACTTCTGGCGTGGTCTTTGCGAAATTATTGAACGAACCAAATGTAATGTGCGCATTCTTGAGTAAGGGGAGCGGTCCAACATCCGGCGAATTCGTCGGTGCTTCAAAGCAAGAAAAACATTCTGGAAGCCGCCACAGTTTTTCCGTATGCAAGCCATCGGCCGCGCCTGGCGGATCTGCAAATGCATCCGTGATGCGGTAATCCATTGTGCTGAGGCCGGTGGTATTGGGATATCCAATCCAACTCACTTGCACGGGAGCGGGCTTCAACCCAAACATCGGTAAATTATTCGTGCCAGTGTGGCCAGCCAGGTCAACAAGTATGTCAATGCCATCGCGGCGAATGAGTTCGGCCACATCCGCGTCGGCGCGCTTGAAAATAAGGCGCCAATTGGGAACCAAACTCTTCATGTGCTTGGTGCGCTCATCAACAATGGAATGGTTGTAGTAGCAGAACAATTCAAACTTGCTTTGGTCATGCGCGGCTAACACGGGTTCTATGAAATGAGCAACTGAGTGCTGCCTAAAATCCGCTGACACATACCCAACGCGAATTTTGC
>CAIWNO010000119.1 GCA_903914045.1 uncultured bacterium
TCGTCGCTACGCGGATCCAAACAATCTGGATGAGTCCGGTCAACTTTTGGAATCCATGGATGTCATGGGTCAACGTCTTTCGAGTTTGGTTGGAAAAGTTCGCGAAGCCACCATCACGATCACTGGAACAGCCAATGAAATGACCGCGGCTAGTCGTCAACAGGACGAGGTGGCGCAATCATTTGGCGCAAGTTCCAGTGAAATTGCCGCGGCCATTCGCCAAATTTCAACAACAGGCGCTGAATTGTTCCGCACCATGGAAACCGTTTCATCCGGCGCTAAGGAATCCGCGCGCTTGGCCAGCGAAGGTCGCACGGACTTGCAAGACATGGGCGTGACCATGAACGCGCTTGCCACGGCCACCGGTGATATTTCTGGCCGCTTGTCGGCCATCAATGAGAAGGCGTCCAACATCAACGCGATTGTGATCGCCATTACAAAAGTCGCGGATCAAACTAATTTGCTTTCGGTGAACGCGGCGATTGAAGCGGAAAAAGCTGGCGAAAGCGGCAAGGGCTTCTTGGTGGTCGCGCGTGAAATTCGCCGTCTCGCGGATCAGACCGCATCGGCAACGCTGGACATTGAACGCATGGTGGAGCAAATGCAGACCGCGGTGTCTGGCGGCGTGATGGAAATGGATCGCTTCGCTGATCAAGTGCGCCGCGGTGTTGGACAAGTGAAAACCATTGGACAGCGACTTGCGGGTGTGATTCAAGGCGTGGGCGAAATTGACGGACAATTTGGCGAGGTGACCACCGGCATGCAAAGCCAAGTGCAAGGCGCGGAGCAAATTCGCCAAAGCATGGATGGTTTGTCAGGCAACGCGTCGCGCGCGCGTGACGCCACCAAGGAATTTTCAGAGGCCGCGCAGTCTCTGCTTCATTCAATCAGTTCGTTGCGCGAAGCCGTGGCGCTGTTTCGCCTTGCGGATCACAACAAGCGCTAACACCAATCCACCGCATGATTTGATTGTGTTTGTGACGCGATGCGCAAGCAATGCTTTTTGATTCTGTCCAGCTTGAATGTGCTCGTAGGCGTCATCAAGTTTGAAACAGCGTGTAGCCCTTGGATTGCAATTCCATCACGCGCAACCAACCGTCGTTGTCCACTTTCACTGAAGGTAAAAGATCGGCGTTTCCCACGCCCAAATCCTTCATGCGTCCGCCGCACACTTCGGTGTCGGCGCCGGATTTCTGAAGATCACTCACCAAACTTTTCCAAGGATTGCCAGTGGTGGTTCCCATGACGCGGTTAAACGCCGCGTCATTCAGAGCAAGCACAAGCGCTGGACCATCAAACACAAAAATTAAACTGACTTGCTTGGCGCCAGCGGCTTTGGCCTGCGCAATAGCGTCGCGCCAATCGGCAATGCCATAAAAAATCACGTCGGCGCCAGGGCGGCGGTTGGCGTAGACCACGGTCTGCCACTTGTCCATTTTCGTATTGATGTCGGCCGTGATCGCGGGCGCGGGCGTCAGCCGCGTGGTGGGCGCGCCAGCGAAAGGTTGCGTTGCGGAAGCGCAACTGATTGCGGCAAGCGAACTGATAACGGTGATGCAGGTATTTCGAATCATGATTCAAGCATAATCACATTTGGATTCCATGGCGTGGTGGCAAAGAAACCAAAAATGCGGCAGAATGCAAACATGGAATCCGTTGTACAAGTGCAGCCCGTTGTTGAGTCGATTCCGCAAATTCATCCAGTTGTCACAACCATTATTTGGTTGATCGCCATATACGCCACGGTGCTTGGCGTGAAACTGTTTGCAAAGACCAAAGGGGATTCCCGCGGTTTGGGATTGGGTTTGCTCATCGCCGTAGTTGGCTGGGCGGGCAACGCGGCTGGTTGGGAATATGTCATCAGCGTTGTCATTCACAACCCGGATGAAATCAGCACGCTCAACGTTCCAATTCTGCGCACAATTATGGAATTTGGCTTGCTTATGGCCATGGTGAGTTTCGCGCTGGTGGTGCTGAGCAACATGTGTATCACTCTTCAGGGTGGCGATTTAATCCGTCTGCAAAAAGCCTTGTTGCGATTTGGTCTTTGGGTTCTTGGGATTTTCATTATGTATCAAGTCCACTTCGCGGGGCAATATTCAATCAAGACGTTGGTGATTGGCGTCGGTGGCGCGTTGGTGTTTGTGGTGGGTCTTGGTTTGCAACGCACGCTCACAAATCTTTTCTCCGGCTTTGATTTGCAGGCCGATCATGTATTTCAAAAAGGCGACATGGTGCAAATTGGTGTTGGCGGTCTTGAAGGCGTGGTGTGGGACACCAGCTTGCGCTCCACGCGCATTCACACGCTTGATGGACAAATGTTGATCGTGGCCAATGGCGAGTTGCTGACAAAAGAAGTTTTGAATTTGGATCATCCAACACCCGCCCTTCGTGTGCGTCGCAATGTGGGCATTTCCTACACCACGCCGCCCATGCGCGCCAAAGATGTCATGTTGCAAGTGTTGCGCCAAAATTCAGCGGTTTTAAAATCGCCCGCTCCTGTGGTTCTTTTAACAAGTTACGGCGACTCATCCATTAATTACGAATTGCGATTTTGGGTGGCTGATCGGCGCGTGCTCGATGAGAATGTGGACAGCGTACTGAGTCTCATTTGGTACGCCCTTCGTGAAAGTGAAATAGAGATTCCATTCCCGCTGCGGACCATTCGCATGGTGGATATGAAGGCCGATGCTCAGCACGTTGCCAATGTGGAGGAAACGGTTTTACGCATGGAGCAGATTGTGGCCAAGTGTCCGTTGTTTGATGAGTCCTACATGAGCAGTTCCGAGCGGCGCGAATTGGCCCGCGATGCCCAAGAAATTGAATTGGCCGCTGGCGAATTGGCGTTTCGCCAAGGTGAAGAGAGTGATCACATGTATCTGATTATTCGTGGTTCAGTTTCTGTGCTTGTGAAGGGGAAGGACCCAATCCACCTCCACGCGCCGCATTGGTTTGGCGAAATGGCGCTGCTTCTAAATCAACCACGCTCGGCGGATGTGATGGTGGGGGAGAGCGGCGCCAGCCTGCTGCGATTCTCCAAATCAAGCGTGTTGCCTGTGTTGAAGCGGCGACCAGAATTTGAAAAAGAACTGAGGCAGATTTCAGAAGAGCGTCGAATTGTTTCCGGCTTGCGGGACGAGGCTAAGCCAAATCGAACTCTCAAGGAACGCTTGGTTCGATTGTCCAATCGAATTGTTTGGTCTCTGAAGCCTTGGTAAGTACGACAGAGTGCTTGTACAAAAATGGAAATTCCATTTCCGTGCAAGGAATGATGGTAAATTTGTGCGCCTTATTTTGCCACTGTTTGAGGCGCAAAGGAAGTATGAAATTCAAATGCAACCGAGTGCAAGCCCTCGTCGCCTGGAACCAAAACTAAAATATCCGGTCTTTTGCCAATGAATTCCGAGGGGACATCAAAAATCCACGTTGTTGTTTGAGACAAAGCAGGATCTGTTTTCGCAAGTGAATTGGTGCTTTGGCCTTTGATTTTTTTGCCTGAAAATTCGATCACTAATTCTGGAACGATATTGATGTCGGGTGAACGAAGTATTTCAATAATGTATTTAGTCAAGATTTGGCAACTAAATTCTTTGACCCTGAGGCCACGGCTGCCCAAGGTTGAAGTCAGCAAGTCTTTGGACTGGAATATTTTTAAGGCATCCGGAATAATATTTTTCTTATCCACGCCAAATCGGATTTGAGATTTTTGCGGGAACGGATCAGTTGGAGAAATTTTGAACATAGTCACTTCGTCAACTCGGGGCTTGCTGGAATAGATTGGTTTTCCAGTCTCATCAAGCAGAAAGATGGTTTGTGGAAATCCTCTTTTGTCGCCGGAATAGGCAAACTGCAAATTCAATCGTTGCTCCTCGCCTAAATCAATCAGTTTGAAGCCTTTGGCTTGAAGCAAACTGCTTTGGGCGACCACATATTTCTCACGAGATGCTGGTGGAATTCGAATGACATTCTTTTCCAATTTCAGTTCAAGCGTTCCTTTCATTTGAGTTATGTAAGAAAGCGCATTTGGGGGATCAGTGGCCAGGGGTATCGAATACGCCATCGTGTCACCAAACATGGAAGCTTGACCGCTCGCTTCACGCCAAGCGGAAAGATTGGCATCTCCTAGAACAGCGTTGAGCGGAACAGATTTCCCCGCGCTGTCGGTTGCCGTGAGCGCGGTCAAACGAAATGCTTTGGAATCAACTCCGCGTTCTCCGCCCCAACACAGTTGAGTTGCTGGTTTTGTATCGCCTTGCGCTGGAGTGTGGGCGAGAAATATATTCACGCCACTTGGAGAAGTTGAAGCCACAACATTTTGAATAATGGTTTGTTTTGAAATTGGCGAAAGCGCCACCGCGGCTAAGGCAATTCCAAACCAAGCACATTGTGTGAAAGCAAATCGCATGAGTACTAATTCTACCTTGTATTGATTTGATGGAATATTCCGCATCAACGCACAAACGGCTTGTGAGTTCACAAAAACACAACAGCCGCGGCGAAATGCCACGGCTGTTGAAGGGATCAAATATGAAAATTAGGCTCGACGACGACGGATCACCACACCAGCAAGTCCAAGCAGCGCAAACGCGCCTGGAGCAGGAACATAACCGATGGTCATTGATTCAGCGGCGGAGAATGTGATGCCAGTTGAGCCAATGTGGCTCAGCTCAAGCGAGGAAATGCTTGCGCCGGTGGTAATGAAACCGCTGAATGTGGTTTGTGAGGAAATGGAACGAATAAAAGTTGTTCCATCGCTCAACTTAATCTTCATCAGGCCGCTTTTGTATGCGCCCGCTGCGTCAACATAATGGAATTGTCCGCCAACTCCATAGACGTTGCCAGATGAGAATTCAAATTTAAGAGTGTCGGTGGCGGTTAAAGTTTGAACAACTCCAGCTTGTCCAAGAACGCCATTGGCGGATGAGGCCTTCCACGCATAAGCACCTGTTCCGCCAGTAAAGAATGCGGAGCTTCCTGAATAGGATTCAAATGTTTGTCCGAAGTTTGCAAGCGAGCTGTCTAGTAGACCCGCGTCGAAAACTTGAGAGTTGTCAAACACCAAAACACTGGCGAATGTGCTTGCGGAAATAAAAGTTGCAACTGCGGCAACGAAAGGGAACGTGCGCATAGAGATACTCCAGACCGTTAATCGAATTTTTGAAGTGAGGGAACGTAAAAAGGAACAATAAAGTAAAGGGAAGTGATAAAAATATGTCGCAAATTCAAGGCGTGTCAATTTATAGTTGAAATATTATTAGATATTTATAGCTAATAATAACTTAATTTACTTCATAAACACAAAGGTTATTGGACAAAAATGTCTAGATGAATGAAAAATGTAAAAAAATTTTGGAAAACGAATTGTTGTGAACTCAAAATCTTTTGAATCAATCAAAGGTCATGGTCTATCTTGAAACCCTTCATGTTGGCAGATAAACAAAAATCTTTCGTGCCAGGCGTGACCTTGAGACATTTGGTTGCAGACGTTTTTGGCAATCGTATTGAACCCAAAGAAATTGATATTCAAAATGGACGCATTGTTGCCATGCGTCCAGCGAGTGGCGAAGTTGATGCGGGAATTTTAATTCCAGGTTTGATTGACGCGCATGTGCATATTGAAAGCAGCATGCTTCCGCCGAGTGAGTTCGCGCGTGTGGCTGTGCGCCACGGAACCGTTGGCACGGTGAGTGATCCGCATGAGATCGCAAATGTTTTAGGCGTGGCTGGAATTGAATTTATGTTGCATGACGCGCGTCGTAGGACATTCCAATTTTGTTTTGGATGTCCGTCATGCGTGCCGGCCACGTCTTTTGAAAGCTCTGGCGCCATCATTGATTCGCAGCAGGTGGCGGACATAGTAAAGCGCCCCGACATTCACTACTTGAGTGAGATCATGAATTGGCCTGGCGTGTTGCACGGAGATCCAGAAGTGTTCGCAAAGATTGCCGCGGCTAAGGCGCTCGGCAAGCCAGTGGACGGGCACGCACCACAACTGATGGGTGCGGACGCCGCAAAATATATTGCCGCAGGTATTTCAACCGATCATGAATGCGTCACGTTGGAGGAGGCGCGCGGCAAGGCGCGCTTGGGAATGAAGATTTTAATTCGCGAAGGTTCGGCGGCCAGAAACTTTGAAGCGTTGTGGCCAATTGTGCTTGAATACCCACATTTATGCATGTTTTGCACCGATGACGCGCACCCCGACATGTTGCTCAAAGGGCACATCAATGTGCTTGTGGCGCGCGCGGTGCAGCGCGGCGTGAATGTGTTTGACGCGTTGCGCTGCGCGACGGTGAACCCGATCGAGCATTACAAGATTGGTAGCGGTTTGTTGCGCGTGGGCGACCGCGCCGACATGGTTTTGGTGAATGACATGCAGGAGTTCCGCGCCATGAAAACTTGGATTGGCGGCGAATTGGTGTCCAGCGATGGCCGGGCGACATTTGCTCAGATTCATGTGGAGACGCCCAATCGATTTCGTGGCGCCACATTTACCGCGAATGATTTTTGCGTGGCGACTACAGCGATTGGTCAAACGCAAGTGCGCGTTATTGTTCCACATGACGGCGAGTTGGTGACCAGTGAGGCGAGTGAATGGCTCACCGTGCGCGGTGGTGTGATTGAACTGGATACAAGCGACGCGCGCGACATTGCGTTTCTGGCGGTCATCAATCGTTATACGGATACGCCGCCCGCCGTCGCGTTTATTCGCGGGCTTGGCCTTGGTGAAAAAGCCATCGCCGCAAGCGTGGCGCATGACAGCCATAATGTGGTTGTGGCCGCGGGCACACGCCAAGCGTTGGCCAAGGCTGCAAACGCCGTGTTTCTGGCGCGCGGCGGCTTAGTTCTGGTGAATGGCGATCACGTAGATGTGTTGCCGCTGCCCATCGCCGGGTTAATGAGCGATCAACCCGCAGAGGACGTTGGCGCAAGATATGAAGCCATGACCCGCGATGTTGGCGCCACATTCAAGGCTCCATTCATGACGCTGAGTTTTCTAGCGCTCCTGCCAATTCCCGCGCTGAAATTAAGCGACCTTGGTTTGTTTGACGCGCGCGAATTTCGCTTTACCAATTTGCAACTGGATGCCGCGAAATAAAAGAGGCCACTCAAAAGTGTGAACTAAGCACTCACGCAACCTTTGCAAATTCCCGCGTCGCAGAAAGGGTGGCACCACAAAGCGAGTTTAGCACCCACGCGAGCCCCGCTCGCGTGGGGTGCGTTGTCTGAGCGACTGGTGCCACCCTTTCTGCAGAGCGTTTCACTTACGAGCGACTGATGCCACCCATTCTGCAGAGCGTTTCACTTTTTCGCGCCCGTTGCTTGAACCCACCGCGTCAACATCTTTATGCATCACAAAAATGAAAAACGCCGATCGGAAAAACCCAAATCGGCGTGAAACAAAGCGGGCGAAGGGGCTCGAACCCTCGACATTCACGTTGGCAACGTGACGCTCTACCACTGAGCTACGCCCGCAGCGAGGAGGAAGTATAGCGAAATTTTGAATGTGATTTAGGCATATTGATTGTTAGAAAATCACGTACTCAAGTTGCTAAATTTCAAAGGTATAGCTACAATTTTATCCTTCTTGGGGGTTACACAAAGGACCCCAACATGTCACAAAACACACTTCAAGTCAGCAAAAAACTCAAGGCTATGGTTTCAGAATTGAAAGATCTGCGCGAAGTTCGCAGGGATTTTGAGAAGTTATTGAAGACCCTTTACGAACTCGGACTTTCCGCAAAGATCACTTTGCGTCGATCCAACAAGGCAAGTCCAGACGGCACCAACAAAGGTGCTCCGCGATATCGCAGCACCAACAAGGAATTGTTGGAGCAATACAAAATGTTGAGCAAGAAACTTCCTGCGCAGTGGTCAACACGCGAGGAAATTTGCAAGGCCGCTGGTTTGGATCCCAAAGCCGTTGATGTTCCATTTATGTGGCTTGTGAAAGGCGGCAAGGATGGGAACAAGAAAGTGATGAAGCCACTTTTAGAAGGCAATGGTCGCCGTGGATTGGGCGGCGCGTACAAGAAAATTTAAATTTTTCAAGCATGCACAAAGACGCTCGATACATTCGTATTGAGCGTCTTTTATTTTGCAGGACAATTTCCTCAACGCGATTTGCTTTGTATTGCGCGCACGCATGAACAAAGATCCATCACGCCGCATGCGCGTTGTGGGGGCACCAGACAGCGAGAAATGATTCACCATATCAACAGTGAATTGCATTGGATCAATGATCTGTGACTGGAATTCCCATGCCGCTACGATTTGGCGGAGCGGGGCGTGGCGGCATCTTGAATGGATGATCTTTCAATGCTTGCTGCATGACCTCAACGGCTTTCTCAAGTTGTGGATCGCGTCCGCCACCCGCAAGCCCGCCTTTCATGAGGGCGGGATCATCGATCACTTCAATATCTGGATCAACGCCGTGGCCTTCAACGCCCCATGTGCCGTCGAGTTTATAAAAACCAAACGAAGGAGTACTGATGGAACCGCCATCAATAAAGCTGGGATTTCCGCTGATTCCAACCAATCCTCCCCACGTGCGCGTGCCAATGACGGGGCCAAGTTTTTCCTGCTTGAAGAGCCATGGGAACATGTCGCCACCAGAACCGGCAAGGCCGTTGATGAGCATGGCCTTTGGGCCTTGGTGAGAATCGGGTGGCCAAATTTGCTCGCCCGCGTCGCGTCGCGCCCACGCGTTGGTGGCGGGGCGGTTCATCATTTCAATGAAACGATTTGGAATTTGTCCGCCACCATTCCAGCGATCATCAATGATCAGCGCGGCCTTGTGGCGATTGCCTTGGAATTGGCGCACTAAATCATTTTGTCCGTCGACGCCAGTGTTGGGGACGTAGATGTATCCAACTTGACCGCCGCTTGTTGAATCAACCCACGCGCGGTTGCGCTCGATCCACTCGCGATAGCGCAGCGACGACTCGCCGCCTTGAGTGCGCACAGTGACTATGCGTTCGGTGGCGTCCCGCTCTGGTTTTTCTGAAACGGTCAGCGTGATTGTTTTTCCGGCAAGACCATCAAAGGCTGCCCATGGATCAAGCGTGGTGTCAACGGGTCGACCGTTGACTTCAAAAAGATATTCACCTGGCTTCACGCCAGCCGTGATCAGCGGATTGCGCGCGTCAGTGTCCCATGGCGCGCCTTGCACCATGTGGGCAAAGCGATAGATTTTTTTATGGTCGGCCGTTTCAAAAAGTTCCCAATCCACGCCCAACATGCCGGTGGAGGCATACATAGGCGGCGTTTCAATGTCGCCTGGTCCCAGCAAATACGCGTGACCCACATTCAATTCGCTGATCATTTCCGCGATGATCCAATTCACATCCTCGCGGGAATTGGCGCTTTCCAGCAGTTGTAGAGCATGTTCGCGTTGCGCCTTCCAATCCACTTGATGCATGCCTTGGTCGTAAAACCAATCGCGCATGATGCGGTTGGCGTCAATGACAATTTGCCTCCACTCGGCGCGCGGGTCAAGGTCCATTGGCATGGAATCGGTGATCACAGTTTTGGATTTCGCGTCGGCAGTGCTGTCCACAATCACGGCTCCACCTGCGCGGGGCACCAACAATTTTTTACGATCGGCGGACATGTCAAAGCCATCACCGTCGGTGACGCTTTTTTCTTTTTTCTCCTTGTCGGTCAAGTCGAGAATTTTTATGCCCTCTTTGGCGCGCGCAAAAAGAAGCAGGTTCTTGTCGTTGAACGCAAGCGAGCCGTAGCCGCCCGGTTTCATAGGAAGAGCCACCGCGCGATTTTCGAATCCGTCCAAATCAATTTTGATTGGAGCGGCGGGGGAAGCCTTTTTGTCGGCGTCTTTTTTGTCGTCGGATTTTTTCTCGTCCACCACTTTGGTGGTTTCAGTTTCGGATTTCGCCGGCGGATCATTGGGCTCGCGCTCTGGCGGCGGCGCTGGCGGAGTATTTGAATCATCTGGAGATGGGCCGTCATCTTCGTCGCCATTCTCCTTTTTGTCCGCGTCTTTTTTGGGCGCATCATCCACGGGCTTGTCCGAGTCTTTTTTGGCGTCCTCTTTTTTATCGCCGTCTTTTTTTTCCGCGTCCTTCTTCTCGCTTTGCTTTTCCTCCTCGTCGCTTTCGGCGGCCCACGGCATCTTCACATCTTTACGCAGTGGAACCAGAAACAACTGCTGCGCGTCGGTGTAAATCCAAGTGGAATCCAACGCGCTGTAGGTGGGGGAGAAATTTCGTTCGCTTGCAAACACAAGGAAATCGCCTTTGGAATCAAAGGTTGGAGTTGAATCAGAAAACATGCCGGATGTGACGGGCGTAGATTTTTGCGAAGCGACTTCATAGATATAAATCTGCGGCGTGTCGCGATCAAGCGTGCGGCGCGTGTAGGTGATCCACGCGCCGTCATGGCTGAAGGATGGATTGGGAGTGCTGGCGCGCGGATCGCGGTCGACCAACACGCGCGATGCATCGGCAAGCGTGACCAGCCACAACGAACCAGTCTTGTCACCGTAGGTCAACTTCTTTGAGTCCGGACTCCACGTGATTGACTCCTTAAATGGACCGCCGTCGGTTGTCAGCGCGCGCTTCTCACCCTTGCCGTTGGCGGGCATGACATACAACTCATACTCGCCGGTGGAGTCGTCAAAGAAGGCAATGTTTTCGCCATCAGGACTCCACGCGGGCGAACGCTCCGCTACTCCACTGGTGTGCACTAGCAAACGCGGCGAACCATTTTCTGTAGGCAGCGTCCATATGGCGCCACGCGCGGCAACCACAACACGCTTACCAGTTGGACCAATATTCCAAGATTGAATTTGTTTGGAGGCATCAATTGTGCGATGCGCAATCTTTGGTCGATTGCCTGGAATCGCAACAGAAATTGCGCGCGCTTTGGCGCTGGACAAATCCAGCAACATTAATTGATCGCCTTTTTGAAATACCATTTCACCGTCGCCGCCGGCATGTGGACCAATGGCGGGCCAGCGAACATCCTCATCGGTGAAAAAAGTAAATTGCTCTTTTTTCTGCGAAATGATGTTGTATTTCCACACATTCATGCGATGGCCTTCGCCCTCATCAGACACGTAATACAGCCACTCGCCGTGCCACATTGGAAATGAATCCACGCCTTCCCATGTTGTCACGCGACGACTTGTTCCGTCCTTCAAGTTGTACAGCCAAATGTCCGTGGCCATGCCGCCGCGGTAGCGTTTCCAAGTACGGGTGTCGACGGAGTGCGGCGTGTAGGCCAACCACTCGCCATCGGCGGAAATGGAACCGTTGGCGCCGTACGGAACTGGCAACGGCTGCGGCATTCCACCAACGGCGGGAACACGGAACAAGCGAGTCATGCGCGCAAGTCCGCTGAGATCATTGGATGAAAAAATAAGCGAGCCATCGTTGGTCCACTCGCACAGATTTTCCGTGCCAGGCTGATGCGTGACGCGATAGGGTTGACCGCCGCCCACGGGAAGCGTGTAGATGTCGCGGTTGCCTTCATAGCCGCCAACAAAGGCGATTGTTTTTCCATCCCACGAAAATTTGGGCATGCTCTCGGAACCAGGCGCGCTTGTGAACGGCCGCGCCACGCCACCATTTTTGTCCACAAGCCACAAGTCATTGGCGAAAGTAAAAACAATGTCGCTTGGACCAAGGTCTGGGTAGCGCAACATGGCCGCGGGCGGTGATTGCGTTGGCGCGTTGTTTGTATTTGTGCTTTGTGAAGAAGTGGCGGCGAGCGCGCACACGGCAAGCAGGGTGAATAAAAGCATGCGCTATTTGTAGCCCGAACTATTGAAAAATGCGCTTGCGCACCTGGTAAAAATGTAAATTATGCGGCTGAATGTTTCAATAGAAATCAAATCCCGCGCTCGCACCAGGTGGCGGATGATTTCAAAGTGGCTTAGTCGGATTCAATCTGGTCAATATCAATGCCTGATTCAATCAACGCGTCGCGCAACTTCTGCAAACCGCGTCGCGCATGGGTTTTGACCGTGCCCAAAGGTAACCCCGTGGAAGTCGAAATTTGCTCGTGGCTGCAACCGCATTCAATGGAAAGTTGCAGCACTTGTTGTTGCTCCGGGCGAAGTTTACTCATGGCAAGTTGCGCCAAGGCACTGGCCTCGGTGATTAGGCAACGACCAGCCTCCACGAGTTCAGCTTGGACATCTTGAAGAATGGGTCCGGGCGTGGTTCGGCGCATGCGTTGACGAGTTCGATCAATCAGGCGGCGGCGCGCGATGACGGAAACAAATGTGCTTTCGCTAGCGATGGTTGGATCAAAGCGATGGGCCGAGCGCCACACGCTGATAAAAATTTCTTGGACAACATCCTCGGCGTCCGCGGCGTTGGAGCAACTGCGTCGAACCAGCGACCAAATGAGTCCGCGAAATCGTTCCATGCAGGCAAGCATGGCCCCGGTGTCACCAGCGCCAACGCGTTGCAATAACGACAGCGGTTCTGCAACCACTCGCTTCACAGAAATTCTTGGCTTGACCGAAGTTTTCTGCATCTTGCAATGGTACTCCAATTAAGAAATAAATCTCTATTCGGATTTAACGGCTTATTTCGCCAATTCCTTGGTCTAGCAGCGCCGCCACGCTCCAAGCTTGACCCACGCAACCGCCCGCATTTTGTGGCAGATCACCATCGGCGACCTCGCAGACTTGTCCAAGACAACCGTGGCGCAGATGTTCTTGAAATTGTTTTTGAATTTCATCCACGCGGTTGGCGTTGCCCAGTGTTCGCAGCGCGCAACCAAGCGGCGCCATGAGCCACGGCCACACGGTTCCATTGTGATACGCCTGGTCGCGCACTTCAACGCGGCCACCGTAGCGACCGACATAGCCTGGAGAATTTATTTCCAGCGTGCGTAGTCCATATGGAGTGAGCAACTCTTTTTCAACGCGCGCCACAATTTTTTGCGCGACGCTTGTGGGAACAAGTTGCACCAACGGTTGCACGGCGAACAACTGGTTGGGCCGTTGCAATGTGTCAACGCCTTGGGGACTGTCAAGCGTGTCGGCAAGTTGATCTTGATTGGCGTTGATATAGCGCGCGAAACTTTTTTGCGCCTTGGCCAGCGCTGCGTTCCACGCGGTTGCGTCTTGCTTTAGTTGAGGCGCCCATTCAATCAGCGTGGCCAGCAAACCGCACCAAAGAGCGTTAATTTCCACTGGTTTTCCCATGCGCGGCGTGATCACGGTGGTGCCAACTTTGGCGTCCATCCAAGTCAGTTGCGTGCCAGGATCGGTGGCCATAAGCAATCCGTCGGTGGGGTCAACGCGAATTCCGTGGCGCGTGCCTTTGGTGAAGGCGTTGAAGATATTCACAAGCGTTGGAAATAGATCGCGCGCCAATGTGAAGTCGCCCGAGGCGTTCACGGTGCGTCGCGCGGCGCTTGCCAGAAGCAGGGGCGCGTCAACGCTGTTGTCCAACCACGGTTCACCAGGCGATGGAAAACGATTTGGCAGCAGTCCATCTTTTTCAAAGTGGGCCAGGGAACGCAAGATGGCTGCGGCCTCATCGAAGCGGCCGGTTTCTAAACAAAGTCCCGGCAATGAAATCAACGCGTCGCGTCCCCAATCCGCGAACCACGGATACCCCGCGATAATGCTGGTGCCGCGCGCGCCATCTGGAAGCGGGCGCTCCACAATGAATTGATCCGCGGCCAGAACCAAGCGCGCGCGAAAGGCATTGTTTTGCGCTTTGGCCAATGCGATCAACGATTGATCGCGCGCCGCGGTGGCCGCCATGATGCGCGCGCCTTCGCCCGCCGGCTCCAGGCGCGTGCTGGCTGTAAAACCCCGTATTTCGCCTGGTTTAAGAGATATTTTTAGAATGCCCGCGCAACAGTGGGCGTCCACGCAGTCGTAGCCGCACGCTTGCTCAACGGGTAAAAAATAATCGCCATACCACGCGCCATCAGTCACGGCGTTGGCGCCATCGGCCTGTAAAAAAATATCCTTGCCCTCGCCGCTTGCGTGGTCAATGCACACATGCAGCCCGCGCTCACATGCTTGAATGCGCGGCGTGAATGAATTTGGTTTCACCAGTTGATCATGCGGCCGATGATTCACCATGCATTTCAATTCAAGCTCAAGCGCGTCGCCGCCGATGAGCGTGAGCGTAATCGCTGTGGCATTGCGACCGCGCGCCATTGAAATACGCTCCTGCAAATGAGCGGCGCCAATCTTCCATTCACGCACAACAATTGATCCATCAAGCCATACGCGTGAAAGAGACGCAAGTCCCGGCGCGTCCATGCCACTGCTCCATTGATTGGCGGACAATGGCGTGCGCGCGCCCTTGGTGATGACGGTGATTTCAACTTTGGAAACCAGCATGGTGCGACCAGCGGGCGGATCCGTGGCCGCGATCAGCAATCCATGCCAGCGCCGCTGCAGCGCGCCGCTGACAGTCGCAAACGCGTAGCCGCCAAGCGCGTTGGTGCTGAGCCACTCTAGTTTTGCCGCGCTTTGCGCGTTGGGCCAGGCGCTTGGATTCAAGTCAATGAAGGGTTTAGAGATATCCGTCATGGTGTTGATTTCCTAGAAGACATTCATGGTTGCCACGCGCGCCAACATGCGACTTAATCGTGCCCATCAACGCGTGATTACTTTTTCTTTTCAGACTCGCCGCGGCGTCGTTGCAATTCGGCGACAACAAATCCGGACATGTAACCGTCTAAAACTTTTTGCGGATTGCCAACTTCAAAACCCGTGCGATGATCCTTCACGCGATTGTCATAGAACACATAGCTGCGAATTTGATTGCCCCAATCTCGCGTGACTTTGCCGCCAGTGGCCGTGGCCAATTCGCTGGCTCGGCGCTCCTCCTCAAGTTGCTCCAACTTACCGCGCATGACATTCATGGCTTGCTTTTTATTTTGTGATTGATCGCGGAAGGTGCTGGCCACCACTTGCAAACCAGTTGGAATGTGGTTGATGCGAACCGCGCTAGCCACCTTGTTCACGTTCTGTCCGCCGGGACCAGAGGCGCGCACAAACGCAATGATTTCAAGGTCTTTTGCGGGAATTTCTAGATCGGCGTCCTCGAATTCGGGGGTGACATCAACGGTGGCGAAACTGGTTTGCCGTTTGCCTTCAGCGTTGAAGGGGCTCACGCGGGCCAATCGATGCGCGCCGCGTTCGCAACTCATGTAGCCATAGGCGAATGAACCAGTGATGCGGTAACCAACTTCGCTCACGCCCGCTTCGTTGCCGGCGATGCGATGCAATTCCTCCGCCTTCCAACCCATCTCGCTCCAGTAATACAA
>CAIWNO010000120.1 GCA_903914045.1 uncultured bacterium
CTGGTGGTGCATCTTTGGTTGCAATGTGGCGCTGCGGCATTTTGCAGAGGACGCAATTTCTATGCGCATGGCTATTTTCACCAACAAGGCCATGGAAATTGCGGATCGTTTAGAAAATTGGAGTTTGCGCGAGCGCGCGTTTCAAATGGATTTGGAGCGGCATGAGCGCCTGGTAAATGAGCCATGGGTTTTAGATGATGAGGAGGTTCGCATTCTTGCGGGAACCATGGGGCGATTTCCAAATTTCCGCGCCGCGGGTTGGCGAATTCTAAATGAGGCGCGCTTTATTGACGCGGAAGGAGGCGCCCGATGGCTCGGAGCTTGAACATAAAAACTAAAACGCGAATTTTATTTCTGATTTTTGTTTGCGTGGCGGGCACAGTGGCGGCCAGTGTGGTGTCGCGTCCATCCGGCGCGGCATCTTCCAATGGCAGTTCAAATAATTTTGTGGGAACAGGTTTGCCATGGTGGAAAAAAACCTTGTCGCACACGGTGCAAGAAGAATGGATCTTCGCACAACAAATGAACGCGCAGTACGGACCGCGCTGGCGCACGGCGTTGCCGGACAAGACGGTGTTGAAGCTGTACCAGCAGTTTTGCGCGGGGCAGTCCCAACCATAATTTTGCTTTATTTTGCCTGTAATTTTCTCGTTATCAAATTTGGCGCGCGCTCCGTAGTATCGCTTTATGGCAGCAGGATTACTTCTGGTTCTTAGTGGCCCGTCTGGTGTTGGTAAGACCACCATCGCGCACGAAATGCTTCGTCGCTTTGGTGGACACTTCAGCGTCAGCGCCACCACGCGCGCGCCAACCAACGAGGAAAAGAACGGCGTGGACTATTCGTTTGTCTCGCCAGAAGTTTTTCAACAAATGATTGACCAGAAATTGTTTATTGAGTTCGCGCAAGTCTTTGGCCGTAGTTGGTACGGCACGCCGCGCCAACCCGTTGACGCCGCCCTGGCGCGCGGCGAGTTGGCGGTGCTTGATATCGATGTGCAAGGCGCCGAACTTGTGCGCGACAAATATCCAGACATGCTTGGTATTTTTATACTTCCTCCAAGCGAGGAGTCGCTGCTTACGCGCTTGCGCCAGCGCGGTCGCGAGGATGAGTCCGCCATTCAGCGGCGCTTCCGCGAATCAACTGTTGAAATGCAGCGCGCGCGCGATAATGGAATTTACAACGCGTTTGTCATCAACGACGATCTTTCAGCCGCTATCGAGGAAGTGTCTTGCCTAGTGGCTGAAAAATTGAAGTCGCGCGTCGCTCAACGCGCCGGTTAAAAAACTGGCAACACATTATTTATTCTGACAGGTGGTGTTTCCAAACAACACAAAGTGGTCATAATGCGTTTCACAATGACGCTGGCCGCAGCCATAAATTCTGGAATTGTTGTTGGAAGCGTGGTGTTCTCTTTTGTCGCGCTTGTCACCCTGATTATTTTATACAACGGCCTAGCCGTGCGTCGCGTGCGCGTGGCCAACGCATTCAGCCAAATTGATGTTCAATTGCGCCGGCGCTCGGATTTAATTCCAAACCTGGTCGAGGTTGTGAAGGGATACGCTCAACATGAGCGCGTGACATTGGAGGCGGTTATTCGCGCGCGCGGTGATGTGAACGCGGCGGCAGTCGAAGCGTCGGCTGGAAATTTTGGCGCCATGCGCGCGCTGTCCGCAGCATCCATGGCTCTTGGCGGCGCATTGCAAGGATTATTCGCGCGCATCGAGGCTTATCCCGATTTAAAAGCCAGCGTTCAATTTCTTTCTCTTCAAGAGCAGTTGGTCACCACGGAAAACCGCGTGGCTTTCGCTCGCCAGGCATTCAACGACGCGGTCATGCGCTACAACGAGGGCGTGGTCACGTTTCCAGGCAATCTGGTCGCGGGCGTATTTCAATTTCAACAAGCTGAACTTTGGACAACTCCAGAGGACTCGCGGGCGGTTCCCTCCGCGCGAATGTTCTAATGCTGTCCGCGCGTACATGTTTGTGTCCCATGTTGAACAACTCACCAGTTTGTGTGGGTGTATTAACGCAAAATCATAGTGATCAGGCGCGCGTTACCTGTATCGGTGCGCGCGAATATTGCACCAGGATGCGCCATTGAATTTCTTTGAACAACAAGACCAAGCTAGGCAGCGCACAACATGGCTTGTGCTTCTTTTCTTGTTGGCTATCGCGTGTGTCGCTTTAAGTTTTTATGCGCTTGCGCTCATTGTCATTGTTCCGCAAGCCCAAGAACGCGGCGCACAAGGCAGTGAACTGTGGTGGAACCCAGAAATTTTCTTTCAGATCACCGGCGCGGCCTGCTTTATTATTTTTCTTGGCGCCGGGGTGCAACGCTTGCGGCTGGGTGGCACAGGAAAATCCGTGGCGGAAGCGCTTGGTGGTCAACCCTTGCAAGGCGCGAGTGACAATACGGATGAACAAGTATTGCGCGACGTTGTGGACGAAATGGCCATCGCCAGCGGCATGCCAGTTCCGCCAATTTATATTTTGCAAGAGGATGCAATCAACGCGTTCGCCGCTGGTCAGAATCCGCAAGACGCCGTTCTTGGTTTCACCCGTGGCGCCATCACGCAATTGAACCGCGATGAATTGCAAGGC